>JAHZCF010000099.1:23094-29210 GCA_019423005.1 Haemophilus sp. | reverse complement strand
TCACCTTTTGCATCATTGAAACCTGATTGGATAGTTGTACCTAAAATTTGGCCATCACCGCTTAAAGGTAAGACTAAACCAATTTGAGCTAAATTTGTTTGTTGGAAATTCAACAAACTTTCTAGCTCTTTAGGGAAAAAGGTTGACGCAACGTGATTTGGATAAGCGGATTTCCAGCTTTGCAATGCTTGACTTAATTGTACCGGCTGACGGATATTGTCATTATAGGCTTTAATTAAGGCGAGCCAACCGCCTAATGCCACGCTACCTTCATCGGAGGCATTATTGATAACAGCCGTATTCGCAGAACGGAGTAACGACCAAGTTTTATCAACATTATCTTTACGACGTTGCATGTCTGTTAAGTTTTCATCCATTTTGATACGCGCTTTCACCGCTTCAATCACGTCTTTACGATTTTCAGCTGTTTGAGCAAAGGTTTCGTAATAACGAGATTTTTGTGATGGACTTAATTTAGTCAGATCGAGTGCACGTAATTTACCTTCAGCCACATCATTATTGCCTTTTGCTGCGGCGATGCGAGCTTCAATTAACGTGCGATCTAATTGTTGTGCTTCGTTTAAGTCAACTAACTCCGTTAATAACTCTTCCGCTTGGGGTACTTTATTTTCGGAAATTAATACACGAGCCGCTAAGAGTTTGTATGTTTGTTGATCTTCTTTATCCTGTGTTTGCCCTAATTTGTTCATATAAAATTCAGAACTCGCATTGGCATCACGCTGTAATGTTTGGGTAAAGCTGCTGCCAAATAAGTTAGAACAACCTGCTAACGCAACAGACAATAAAATCGGCATTAAACGTTTTTTAAAACGACCGCCTTGTAATAGAATAGACATATTCGCTCCATAATGAATAAATCAATAATGGGCGATCTTACTTATCTCACAATGTAAAAGCAAACAAAAATGAATGATTTAACCGGAATTTTATATATTGTCGCTACGCCAATCGGGAATTTACAAGATATTACACAACGTGCTTTAGAGACCTTTTCGCATGTAGATTTAATTGCCGCGGAAGATACGCGCCACAGTGGTTTATTGCTTAGTCATTATGGTATCAAAAAGCCTTTTTTCGCTTTGCATGATCACAATGAACAAGAAAAAGCTCATATTTTGGTAGAAAAGCTAAAACAAGGTACGAATATTGCATTAATTTCAGATGCGGGAACCCCTTTAATTAGCGATCCAGGTTTTCATTTGGTGCGTCAATGTCGTGAGGCAGGCATTAAAGTGGTGCCACTACCCGGTGCTTGTGCGGCAATTACGGCATTATGTGCATCGGGCATCGCATCTGACCGTTTTTGCTTTGAAGGTTTTTTACCTGCGAAAACCAAAGCGCGTAAGGATAAGTTAGAAAACGTTGCGG
The DNA here is from genome assembly GCA_019423005.1 of Haemophilus sp. GTDB lineage: Bacteria > Pseudomonadota > Gammaproteobacteria > Enterobacterales > Pasteurellaceae > Haemophilus_D. The sequence continues at coordinate 27,821 of JAHZCF010000099.1, read as the reverse complement.
AAGAAGACCGCACTTTAATCTTCTATGAATCAACCCACCGTATTTTAGATACCCTTGCCGATATGCAAGATGTATTAGGTGGTGAACGTTATGTTGTGCTTGCACGTGAAATTACGAAAACATGGGAAACGATTGCAGGAGATAAATTAAGTGATCTTCGTCAATGGTTGAGTGAAGATCCGAATCGCACGAAAGGTGAGATGGTGTTAATCGTGGAAGGTAAACCAAAATCAGAAGATAGTGACGAATTTGCACCACAAGCAATTAAAGCGCTCACCTTGATTGCCAAAGAATTGCCTTTAAAAAAAGCCGCGGCGATTGTGGCAGAACTTTATGGTTATAAGAAAAATGCCTTATACCAATTTGGATTGGATAATTTAGATTAGCCAAAAAAAACATCCTACCTCTTTAGAAAAGAGGGGCTAGGGGAGATTTGGCAGAATTAATTTTTATAAATTTCGGAGAACAAATGTTAAAACAGGTTTCAGATACCTTACTTGCACCAAGCAATTTATCGCATCAATCATTGCTTAATATTTTTGATGTGATGTCGCATCGTCATATTGATTATGCGGATCTTTATTTTCAACTGAGCCAAGATGAAAGCTGGGTATTAGAAGACAGCATTATTAAAGAAGGTGGCTTTCATATTGATCGCGGTGTTGGTGTGCGCGCCGTTTCTGGAGAGAAAACAGGATTTGCATATTCTGACCAAATCAATTTAGCGTCATTACAACAATGTGCAGAGGCCGTAAAAGGTATTGCACAAATTAAAGAAGGCAATTTAATTTCGCCTCAAGCATTTAATGCGGTGAATGCGGTTCAGCGTTATGCAGCAATTAATCCGTTAGAAAGTTTAAGTAAAGAGAAAAAGATCGAGTTATTACACTTAGTGGATCGTACAGCGCGATCTGAAGATCCTCGTGTTACACATGTTTCTGCAGCATTAAGTTCGATTTATGAAGAAGTATTAGTGGTCGCAACAGATGGCACACTTGCTGCAGATATTCGCCCGCTTGTGCGTTTATCCATTTCTGTTCTTGTTGAAGAAGATGGTAAACGTGAGCGCGGTAGCTGTGGTTCAGGTGGACGCTTTGGCTTAGATTGGTTCTTTGAAGTGGTAAATGGGGACATTCGTGCCGTTAATTTTGCAAAAGAAGCGGTTCGTCAAGCCCTTGTGAATTTAAGTGCGGTCGCTGCGCCAGCAGGATTAATGCCTGTTGTATTAGGGGCAGGTTGGCCTGGCGTGTTGCTTCATGAAGCAGTGGGGCATGGTTTAGAAGGGGATTTCAACCGCAAAGAAAGCTCTTTATTTACAGGAAAAATTGGTGAGTTAGTGACGTCGCCATTATGTACGATTGTAGATGATGGCACATTGCAAAACCGCCGTGGTTCTTTAACTATTGATGATGAAGGTGTACCAAGTCAGTGTAATGTTTTAATCAAAGACGGGATTTTGCAAGGCTACATGCAAGATAAACTGAATGCGCGATTAATGGGTGTGAAACCCACAGGAAATGGTCGTCGTGAATCTTATGCACATTTACCAATGCCACGAATGACGAATACCTATATGTTAGCGGGGCAAAGCAAATTTGAAGATTTAGTGGCTTCTGTAGATCGCGGTATTTATGCACCGCACTTTGGTGGTGGTCAAGTGGATATCACCTCGGGTAAATTTGTGTTCTCGACATCTGAAGCTTATCTTATTGAAAAAGGCAAAATCACTAAACCGGTTAAAGGTGCAACGTTAATCGGTAGTGGTATCGATGTGATGCAAAAAGTCTCTATGGTCGCAGATAAAACAGACTTAGATCTTGGTATTGGTGTATGCGGCAAAGATGGCCAAAGCGTGCCAGTCGGCGTTGGTCAGCCAGCCTTGAAAATAGATGAAATCACCGTTGGTGGAACAAATTAAACATACAGCCCGATAATCGTATCGGGCTTTTTATTTCCTTCATATCTAAGTGCGGTCCGTTTTTCAGCTATTTTTGATTAGTCAGTTTCTGATGAATAATCTTGCGTTAGGCTAAAAGTTAAACACCTTACGCGTTTATCTCGATTCTTTTATGATCCCTATCACAATATCTTGTAAAACCAGTTAAAAAAATTCCCCAAATAACCTTAATAAGTGATACATTTATCGTCGCATGACTTTTTGTCATTTAAGAGACAGGGACAGGCGTGAGTTTGTCTGAAATTTCATCAACCAGAGGGAAACATTTATGTTAATTGGTGTACCTAGAGAACTGCTTGATAGCGAAAATCGTGTGGCGGCGACGCCAAAAACGGTTCAGCAGATCTTAAAACTGGGCTTTGACGTTATCGTAGAACACGATGCGGGATTCAAAGCGAGTTTTGAAGACCAAGCATTTATCGATGCCGGCGCAAAAATTGGCTCAAGTTCAGAAGTGTGGCATTCGGATGTGATTTTTAAAGTGAATCCACCAACGGATGCAGAAATTGATCAAATGAAGGAAGGTGCAACACTTGTGAGCTTCATTTGGCGCGCACAAAATCCGGATTTAATGAAAAAACTCACGTCGAAAAAAATTAATGTATTAGCGATGGATTCTGTGCCACGTATTTCCCGTGCGCAAGCGCTTGATGCATTAAGCTCTATGGCGAATATTTCTGGTTATCGTGCGGTGATTGAAGCAGCTCATGAATTTGGTAGTTTCTTCACTGGACAAATTACTGCGGCAGGTAAAGTACCACCAGCAAAAGTGTTAGTCATTGGTGCGGGTGTTGCAGGCCTTGCCGCAATTGGTGCAGCCAATAGCCTTGGTGCGATTGTACGTGCTTTTGACTCTCGTCCTGAAGTAAAAGAACAAGTACAAAGTATGGGCGCGTCTTTCTTAGAAATTGATTTCAAAGAAGAAGGCGGTAGCGGCGATGGTTACGCGAAAGTAATGTCAGAAGAATTTAACCGTCGCGCGATGGAGCTTTATGCGGAACAAGCGAAAGAAGTGGATATCATTATTACCACTGCAGCGATTCCGGGTAAGCCAGCTCCTCGCTTAATCACGAAAGAAATGGTTGATTCCATGAAACCAGGTTCTGTGGTGGTGGACTTAGCGGCTGCAACTGGTGGTAACTGTGCTTACACTGAAGCAGGTAAAGTCGTAACTACTGAAAACCAAGTGAAAATCATTGGTTACACCGATTTCCCAAGTCGTTTACCAACACAATCTTCCCAACTTTACGGTACAAACTTAGTTAATTTATTAAAACTACTTTGTAAAGAAAAAGATGGCAAGATCAATATCGATTTTGACGATGTGGTATTACGCGGTGTGACTGTGGTACGTGATGGTGAAGAAATTCCACCAGCACAAATCCAAGTGTCAGCACAACCAAAACAAGAAGCGAAAGCGGCACAAAGTGCGGTTAAAAAAGAGGAAGAAAAACCGGCAGATCCTCGCATCAAATACGGTGTGATGGCGGGTATAGGTGTGTTATTCCTCTGGCTTGCATCTGTAGCGCCAGCGGCATTCCTTTCTCACTTCACTGTATTCGTATTGGCTTGTGTAGTCGGTTACTACGTGGTTTGGAACGTCAGCCACGCTTTACACACACCACTTATGGCGGTAACCAATGCGATTTCAGGTATCATCATTGTGGGTGCATTACTGCAAATTAGACAACCAACAGGCAACTTCTTCATTGATGTATTAGCCTTTGTGGCAATCTTGGTGGCAAGTATCAACATCTTTGGTGGTTTCCGTGTAACTCAACGTATGTTGGCGATGTTTAGAAAAGGTTAAGGAGAAGACAATGTCAGAAGGTTTAGTACAAGCAGCCTATATTATCGCTGCATTACTTTTCATTATGAGCTTAGCCGGTCTTTCTAAACATGAAACGGCAAAAGCTGGTTGTTGGTATGGTATTGTCGGTATGACAATTGCCCTTGTTGCAACCATTTTCGGCCCGCAATCTGAAGGCACATTATGGATCATTATTGCGATGATCATCGGTGGTGTGATTGGTGTTCAACGTGCATTAAAAGTTGAAATGACTGAAATGCCTGAACTCGTTGCGATCCTTCACAGCTTTGTAGGTTTAGCAGCAGTGCTCGTAGGCTTTAACAGCTACGGCTTAACACACGAAACTGATCCTGTGTTAATGAATATCCATAATGTTGAAGTATTCTTAGGGATCTTCATCGGTGCGGTAACATTCACGGGTTCTATCGTGGCATTCGGTAAATTAAGCGGCAAAATCAATTCAAAAGCGTTAATGTTGCCACATCGCCATAAATTAAATTTAGCGGCATTAGTGGTTTCAGCTTTCTTGATGGTAGCATTCTTAAACAATCCAGATAATATCTTCCCAGTGTTACTCATGACTGCGATTGCACTTGCATTCGGCTGGCACTTAGTGGCATCTATCGGTGGTGCGGATATGCCGGTTGTGGTTTCAATGCTTAACTCTTATTCTGGTTGGGCAGCGGCTGCAGCGGGTTTCATGTTAAGCAATGACTTGCTTATCGTTACCGGTGCATTAGTGGGTTCTTCTGGTGCGATTCTTTCTTACATTATGTGTAAAGCGATGAACCGCTCATTTATCAGCGTTATCGCAGGTGGTTTTGGTAATGATGTTCAAGTATCTTCTGATGAAGAACAAGGCGAACACCGTGAAACAACCGCAGAAGAAGTGGCTGAATTACTCAAAAATGCAAGCTCTGTGATCATCACGCCAGGATATGGTATGGCGGTAGCACAAGC
>JAHZCF010000099.1:0-22994 GCA_019423005.1 Haemophilus sp. | reverse complement strand
GTGTTGATGACATTCTTACTGCATTAAACAAATAAGCAAAAAACTGAAGTAAAACTGACCGCACTTTGAGAGATTAAAGTGCGGTTTTTTTTATATGTTTTTTAGTGCTTATATGATTAAATAACCTAACTTTAAGAAGTTATACACTAACTTTCTAAAATCAAAATAGGCGAGGAAACGATAAGATGAGATTTACATTACCACTACTATTATCTCTAACTTTGTTTGGTTGTTCTTTTGGCGGATTTCAACCTCCGCCACCACATGATCATTGGCGTTTGCGTAATGCAGATGCATTATTCCCTGAATCAGATCCTAATGTTTTAACTAAATATGTTGATAGAAAAGAAAAAGATATGAAGGATTGCGGTATGGATTTTGTTACCGGTGAAAGTGATGATCCAGAGGTGAATCTTTGTTTAGAGAAAAAAGGCTGGTATTTAAAAGGTGGCCCTATCTGCGAAGAAAGAACAATGTGGAATAGACCTATATGTATTCAGTGGCGAAAAAAACATAGCAAACCTGATGCTAAGCCTTGGGGATAAGTATTAGGTAGTACAATTTTCGTTTATTGAATTTTTCTTGTAATTATTTAGAATCATTCAGTATTTAATTTTTAAAGAGAATTTTATGAATAAATCCTTATTTTTCTTATTGCTTTTTTCTTTTTCAACTTCTGCTTTCGCATTATTTCCAATTGAGAATGACTGGACAAAACATCATTTGCAAGGAAAAGTTAAGTCGATTAAATCTAAGGAAGAAGGTAATTCAGCCTTGCCCGATAATGGGACAGTAAGTTATCTGGATCGCTTTTATAACGAACAAGGCTTTTTGATAAAAGAAAAGGAACAGGGCGTTATTTTTGATAAAGAACGGATCACGATTCGCAACTATAAGTATGATGCTCAAAATCGAGTATTGGAAATTCAGGATGATAATGTGACTGAAACTAATCCAGAGCTGAAAACATTTAGCAAATTTTATCGTTATGTAGATAATCCAGATGGTAGTGGCGTGGTGCAGTTTGTGGAATATAAGGACATACCAGATTTTTCATCCTCATATAAAGAACATTTTTATGATAAAGCGGGTACTTTGCTCAAAACTCAAGATTATGATGTAGAGAATAAAACAACATCAGATATAAAAAAATACGACTATGAGAATGGTAAACTGAGCAAAATATGTCGTATTGAAGATAATGTAGAAAGAGATTGCGATACTTATCATTACGAAAATGATGGTTCATTTACCGAATCTTTAAACGTTTTTATCAATAGTGTGAAAAATTATTTTGATAAAAATCATCGCTTATTAAAAAGTGAAATTTTTGGCGTTGGAAAACGCATCAACTGGATAACCGTATCATATCAATTTGATAAACATGGCAATGTTATTGAAGAGATAATCTATAACAAAGATGATGTATGGAAAACTAAAAAGACTTATCAATATGAGTATTATGAATAGGATTCAATGTAAGAGATGACAGTTGAAATAAGTTCATTTTTCTTGTCAGAAGTTTTTCAACTACAACATACAAAGTGCGGTTTTTAATGTTATGACAGAATATAAAAATCTTAATAATAGTGTAAGAAATGATATGAGTATTAAACATGATGTTTTAATTGAATTATTAGATTTTTTTTCTAATTCTAGAATTCAGATTGATAGAATTTTATTTGAATATGAGGAAGAGATTCAAAAATTCATAATTGAAGTAAGAAATACCCAAGATAGTAGCCCCATTTATAGCTTATTCAAGATTCAAAATGATTTATCGCTATTGGCGTATAAATATAATTACCCATTAAGTAATTTTTTACATAACTTCATTTATGAGTTTGATAGACAAGATGATGAGAGTGTGACATACCTTGTGAATAAAATAGTTAATAATGAAAGCTTTTTAATAAATTGACTTATCACTTTAAAAGTAAAATCACTCAGCTTAAAAATTAATTATTCAGATGCGTTTATATTTAACATAGCATACAAAAATTTTATAAAAAAAGTACGGTCAAATTTGACCGCATTTTTTACATTAACGTTGAATCAAATAGCGTAATTTAGTGCCATCTTGTTCCACGCTTAATAGTGTGTAACCGTGGTTTTTAGTGTCAACAGGAATGTTGTTGATAGATTGGGCACAGTCACTTAATAGCTCTAAAATTTCGCCTTTTTGCAATTGCGGCATGGTTTCGAGCATCACGATTGCTGGATACGGACAAGGTTCACCTAGCGTATCTAACGTGTAATCTGGGGTGATGTCTTTTGGATCTTTATCTAATTTTTGAACAACGGTAAATGCCATAATAATGTCCTCTTTTTTTTGAATGAATTCGTTAATATTTAATTAGCAACCACAAGCTTGTGGATTTGCTGCCGAAATTTTTGCTTTAGCCTTTTTCAAGAAGTGATGTTCCCACCAAACGACAGCGATTAAGCAAAGAATAAGTAAGCCATAATTCACTAATAAACCGCCAACAGGGCCAAAGGATTTCAATAAGTTAAGTTTTTCGTAATCTAATGCGAGCACTGGTGCAAGATCGTCCCATGCATAGGCTAAATAGGTTGAACCGATAACATTGCCTAAGCCCACCCACATAAAGTGAACTTGACCTTCCATTGAACGATACATCCAACCGGTTTCACATCCACCCGCTAACACAATACCGAAACCGAATAATAAACCACCGATAATGGCATTTGGGCCTGCCCACATGATTTTAGCCGGCACACCTAATTGAATATAGCTAAACACACCAAGCGTGCCTACGATAATACCGAAGATAATCGCTTTTGCCATATAAGCACGGCCCGTTACCCACAAGTCACGGAAGGCAGAAGTAAAGCAGATTTGAGCTCGTTCAATTAATAAGCCAAATGCTAAACCACAAAGCATAGCAAACCCCAGTTTGACGGAGTTTGTCATCACATAAAGGGAAGCGATAAGATAGGCAAAAAAGACAACCATACCAATCCAAAAACGACGACTTGCTTGTTTCGGGTCTGTTTCTTGTAATTTTGCTGCGCCTTTTTTCAATTCTAATTTCACGCGAAACATCGGTAGTAAGGTCACTTTTACCCCTGCATAAGTACCTACAGCAGTCGCAATGGTAAAGAACCAAGCGTGAACAGAAAATTGTGGGATACCAGTAAAGAGGGAAGCAAGGTTACAGCCCATCGCTAAACGAGCACCGAAACCAGCTAATGCACCACCAATGAGAGCTTGAACAATACGGCGTTTGTGTGGCTGGTTACGCCATTTCACATTATTTGCCCAAAGTGCAGCAGAAATACAACCGGCGAACATGCCTAAGATCATTACACCATCAATACGGGTGAAGATCGTGCCTTGCATACCGATAATTTTATAATAACTCCATTCGGAGACATCCACGCCTAATGCTTGTAAAGCATGGCCACCCCAACGAGTAAATTCCCCGGTAACCGCCCAATAAGTGCCGGTTACACCAAAGTAATAAGCGGAAATCAACCCTGCGGCAATAACTGCAGCGACAGGATTCCAATATTTGATCAGATAATTTTGTTTGAATTGCTGCAAAATCTCTTTCATTAGTGAATAAATCCTTAAATTGAAATGATGATTTGCAAGTGAGGTATAAAATGAAGATATTTTGAAGTGTCTGCCATTTTCCTATACACAAAACTTGCGATATAAGACAAATGAATTGTCGAGCGAAATAATAGCATTTGTTTTTTGACAATGCACGAGGGAAGAGATAATTATTTGTGGGTAATTTGAGAAAAGGACAGACTTGATGTCTGTCCAAACTATTAGACGGGTAATTTCATTTCTCGGATACGCATGGTTAATCCATCGATCAACAACAAGCGTCCGCATAAATTTGAACCGATTTTTAACCGCACTTTGATGGCTTCTAAGGCTTGAATAGAACCAACAACGCCCACAATTGGCGCTAGTACGCCTGCTTCTACACAACTTAAAACATTTTGCCCAAAGAGCTGGCTAAGCTGGCGATAGGTTGGAGTATTGGGTTCATAAGTAAAGACAGAAACTTGCCCTTCTAAACGGATCGCCGCACCTGAAATTAGCGGGATCTTCGCTTTCTCACAACCACGATCGAGCGCATTACGAATATCCACGTTATCGGTACAATCTAATATCACATCAAAGTGCGGTATGATTTCCGCGAGTTTTTCTTCGGAAAGTTGTGCATTGATGGTTTCAATTTCGACATGAGGATTAATCTGTTGCAACGCGATTTTTGCCGATTCCACTTTAGGCATATTTAATCGGCTATCGGTATGTAATACCTGACGTTGCAAATTAGAAAGCGATACCGTGTCAAAATCCAACAAAGTTAAATGACCCACACCAGCGGCGGCAAGATATTGACTTGCCGCACAGCCTAAACCGCCCAGACCGACAATTAACATTCGGCTGTCTTTCAGCTTTTCTTGTCCGTCAAAATCGACTGCTTTTAAGATGATTTGGCGGTTATAGCGTAGTTCTTCTTCGTAGCTTAATTCAGCCATTATTGCCCCAATAGGTGATTAAACGGTTCAATGGTAACGATTTCGCCTGCAGCCACATTGCCGCGATCTTTTTCGAGGCGAATAAAACAGTTACTTTTCACAAAAGAACTGAATAAATGCGAGCCTTGGAAACCCACTGGATGCACTTCAAGTTGACCATTTTCATTAATTTGATAGAAACCACGTTGGAAATCTAAACGGCCAGGCGCTTTTTTCAAATTAGTTTGGGCAATCGCTTGAAAGTGCGGTTGTTTTTTCGGGTGTTTTTTACCGCTTAATTTAGCGATAGCCGGTTGAACCAATTGATAGAATGTCACTAATGCAGAGACCGGATTGCCGGGTAAACCGCAGAACCAAGCATTTTCTAATTTACCAAATGCAAATGGCTTGCCGGGTTTCATCGCAATTTTCCAGAAATTCACTTGGCCTACTTTTTCTAACACAGTTTTCGTGAAATCAGCCTCACCCACCGAAACGCCACCGCTTGTGATCACAAGATCTGCCTGAGCTTGTGCTTTCACAAAAGCGGCTTCAAATTCAGCTTGGTTATCCGGCAGAATACCGAAATCGAGCACGTCACAATTTAACTTTTCAAGCATTAATTTGACGGTGAAACGGTTGGTATCGTAGATTTGTCCCGCTTCTAATGGTTTGCCAACAGGCACTAATTCATCACCCGTTGAAAGCACAGCCACTTTTAAGCGTGGATATGCTTTGACTTCAGCAATGCCTAATGATGCAAGTAAAGGCAAAGAAACGGCATTTAACTCATCCCCTTGATGTAATACCACATCACCTTTTTTCACATCCTCACCAATACGACGGATATTTTGATTGGCTTTTGGTAATGCGGAAAAAGTCACAGTTCCATCTTCATTAACGGTGACATCTTCTTGCATAACCACCGCATCAGCACCTTCAGGAATCATCGCACCCGTCATAATTCTGACCGCACTTTGTGCTCCCCATTCCCCTTGAAACGGATTACCTGCAAAGGATTTTCCTGCGACAGAAAGCGTCATGGATTGCTGTAAATCGGCTAAACGAACAGCATAGCCATCCATCGCGGAGTTATCAAAAGAAGGCACGTTAATCGGAGAAATCACATCTTCCGCACAGACACGATCAGCGGCTTCAGTTAAAGCCAGAGTTTCAGTTTTTGTTGGGAAGGGAAGTTGGTTGAGCATTTGCGCCAAGGCATCTTCAAGTGGCAACATAATCAATCCTTTGGGTTGAGCGAAATAAAAGTGGATATATTGTAGCCCGAAATACAATATGAAGGAAATTAATAAATTAGGGTGATTTTTCGCATTTTACGAATAATTCATCTTTTGCTAAAATGCCGCATTATTTTTTTATAAATGGAAAGTGAATGAACGCGATTTCACCTGATGCGGAAAATGTCCGCCGAGCCTTGGTTGCCAAAGGCATCGAAACACCAATGATTGATCCGACTCAATGTAAAGATGAGCGCCGTGTGGCGATTGCTTCGCATATGCGTGAAGTGATGAAATTGATTGGGTTAGATCTACGTGATGATAGCCTAGAAGAAACACCAAATCGCTTAGCTAAAATGTTTATTGATGAAATTTTCAGTGGAATGGATTATGCCAATTTCCCGAAAATGACAAAAATCAAAAACCAAATGAAAGTGAGCGAAATGGTGCAAGTGAATGACATCACCTTAACCAGTACTTGCGAACATCATTTTGTGACGATTGATGGCAATGTTGCTGTGGCATATTATCCAAAAGATTGGGTGATTGGCTTGTCTAAAATCAATCGCATTGTGGCGTTTTTTGCGCAACGTCCACAAGTACAAGAGCGTTTAACCGAACAGCTTTTAACGGCATTTCAAACCATTTTAGAAACCGATGATGTGGCAGTTTATGTGAAAGCGACACATTTCTGTGTGAAAGCGCGCGGGGTAAAAGATACTCATAGTTATACTGTGACATCAGCCTATGGCGGGGTCTTTTTAGAAGATCGCGAAACCCGAAAAGAATTTTTATCCTCCATTCAGAAGTAATGAGCAGAAGCACCGAGCATTCGGTGCTTTTTGTTTAAGAGATTTAGTTTCTAACACTTAATTTCTCAAATTCCTCGAAGAATGTTGGGAAGGTTTTAGCCGTACATTTTGGATCTAAAATCGTGACGGGGGTATCCGATAATGCAATCAACGCAAAGCACATTGCCATTCGGTGATCATTATAGGTCTCAATTTCGGCATGTTTAAATTGAGAAAGGGCAAGCGGTTGAATGCGAATAAAATCTTCACCTTCTTCAACTTCCGCACCGACTTTTCGTAACTCAGCAGCCATAGCTGAAAGTCGATCAGTTTCTTTCACTCGCCAGTTATAAATATTGCGAATAATGGTTTCACCCTTTGCAAATAAGGCAGTTGTGGCAATCGTCATGGCCGCATCAGGAATGTGGTTCATATCCATATCAATGCCATGGAGTTCAGCTTGTTCTGCCTGAATAAAATCTTCACCCCAAGTGATTTTTGCCCCCATATTTTCTAGCACATCGGCAAATAGGCGGTCACCTTGAATGGAATGCTTACCAATTCCTGTCACTTTTACGTTGCCTTTAATTGCGGCAGCGGCAAGAAAATAAGAGGCAGATGACGCATCACCTTCTACCATGTATTTGCCCGGTGAGACATAGGATTGGTTACCTTTCACCTTAAATACTTGATAATCTTGATTTTCAACCGAAACACCAAAATCTTTCATCATCGCGAGAGTGATATCAATATAAGGTTTTGAAACTAAATCACCCACAATATGGATATCTAAATCGCCTTCAGCAAGAGGTGCAGCCATTAAAAGTGCAGTCAAAAATTGAGAAGAAATCGAACCGTCAATTTTAACTATGCCACCTTTAATCCCTTGATTGCGAATCGCAACTGGTGGATAACCGTCATTTTCTAAATAACGAACATCAGCGCCCGCTTGAAGAAGTGCATCTACCAAATGTTTGATTGGGCGTTCTTTCATACGTGGCTCACCGGTCAAAATGACTTCGCCTTCGGTGTTACCTTTTAAACAAAGCGCTGCCGTCAAAGGGCGCATAGCTGTGCCGGCATTGCCTAGAAACAGTGATAAGCCATTTTCAACCTGAAATGCGCCACCTAAGCCTTCAACTTCACAGCAAGTTTTGTCTTCAGAAAGCTGGTAATTTACACCTAAAGCTTTAAGGGCATTTAGCATATGACGAATGTCATCACTGTCTAACAGGTTAGTGACCGTTGTGGTGCCTTTAGCTAGTGCTGCTAATAATAATGCACGGTTTGATAAACTTTTCGAGCCAGGTAAGTTGATCTCACCTTCAATGCGAGAAATTGGCTCTAAAGTGATTGCTTTCATTACAAGACCACCGTTTTATTTTTATACACAAAAATACGATCATGTAAGGCAAGATCAAGCGCACGACTTAATACTGTTTTTTCCACATCACGGCCTGCACGCATCATGGCATCGGCAGAGTAAGTGTGATCGACGTTAATCACGTTTTGCATAATGATCGGACCTTGATCTAATTCATTATTAATAAAGTGAGCCGTAGCACCAATAATTTTTACACCGCGTTCATAGGCTTGTTGATAAGGTTTTGCTCCAATAAATGCAGGTAAGAATGAATGGTGAATATTAATCACACGATTTGGATAACGAGCGACGAATTCTGGATTTAATACACGCATATATTTAGCTAAAACAATATAATCAGGTGCATATTCATCAATTTTTTCAGCGAGCAATTTATCGTGTTCCACACGAGTGAGCCCTTCATGGCTAACGCAATGGAATGGAATATCAAAGCGTTCAACTAATTCGCGTAAATTATCGTGATTGCCAATTACTGCCGCAATTTCTACATCTAATGCACCGTAGTAATTTTTCATTAAAATATCACCTAAACAGTGCGCTTCTTTGGTCACTAAAATTACGATACGTTTACGTTTAGCGCTGATTAGGCGGCAATTTGTCCCCGCCGGCAAACTATAATTTAAGTCAGCTAATAAGGTTTCTTCGTTAAAAATGCCTTCCAATTCGGTACGCATAAAGAAATGCTTCGTTTCGAAATCAACGAACTCATTATTATGAAGGATATTTAATTGATGTTTGTAACAAATATTGGTGATTTTGGCGATTAAGCCTTTATCATCAGGACAGTCGGTCAGTAATATTTTCTTTTCTAACATAATGAATATTTTGCAAGATAAATAAAAAAAGAGAACCCATAAAAATGGGTTCTACATTGTTAATGTGAAATTAGATTTCAAAAGAAGCTAAAGAGGCACCTTTATCTAAGGCTTTTTGAATCACACGAGGTGTACGGCCTTGACCAGTCCATGTTCTTTCTTGACCAGTTTCATCAGTATATTTGTATTTTGCTGGACGAGGTTCACGTTTTTTACGAATTGAAGAAGGTGCAGCACCAATAATTGCAGTTAATTCTTCAGCAGTGATGCCTTCTTGTTTAATTAATTCTTTATATTTTGCAATACGTGCTCGACGTTCTTGTTCTGCTTGTTCAATTTCCGCGGCTTGAGCACGCTTTTCTTCAATTGCAGTTTGTAATTTTAAAAGTGAGCTCTCTGCTTGCTCTAATGTTAAATCACGTACCGCAGCACGTAAACTTCGAAGATTTGTTAAACCTTTTGTCAATTCATTCATAAATAACCCCTATATGATGTGTGAATATTTAATTTATCTCTGTTAGCTATAATAACGAAAAGTAGAAGTTAGGTAAATATTAAATCTTGCAATTAAAACTCAAAATTAATTGGTCAGACTTCATTATGACAATAACGATAAATATTCCCTACTTTGTAATTGAGTATTTATTGTAATAATAGTTCATAAAATGTTAACAATACATGTAACTTTTTTGAAAAAAAGAAAATTTTATCTAAGATGATAAGATTTTATTGGTAATGTTATTCGTTTTAATGTAATCTTTCCACATCCTATACAACAGTAGAGGTGCGGTCATTATAAGTATTTTCCTAGAGTGGATAGCGTTGAAGGGAAAGGAAAGGAATGATTGCCGAAATCGAATAGGCGTCATCTTATTCGGTTGGTCACGTCTTCGAAAGGAACGTGACTGTCATAGTTTTTGTGTGTTAACTATGGAGCGCTACGGTTCGGTCTGGTCATCATTGTGTCTTTTCTTGCCGTTGTCTCCATTAAATTATTAGGTATAACTTAATGGAACTAGTCGATTATTCTTCATCTATTTATTCAATTATACCCGCATTACTTGCGATTATTTTAGCAATTGCAACTCGTCGGGTTTTGGTCTCCCTCAGTGCAGGGATTATTGTCGGTGCGTTAATGTTGGTTGATTTCAACCCATTGAATGCACTTATTTATTTAAAAGATAATGTTGTGGCATTAGTTTATAGTAGCGAAGAAGGCATGAATTCAAATATGAATATCGTCTTTTTCTTAGTTTTACTTGGCGTATTGACCGCACTTTTAACCGTATCAGGCAGCAACCGTGCATTTGCTGAGTGGGCACAAAATAAAATTAAAGGTCGTCGTGGTGCGAAATTATTAGCGGCATCTTTAGTGTTTGTAACCTTTATTGATGATTATTTCCATAGTCTTGCAGTGGGTGCCATTGCACGTCCAGTAACCGATCGTTTTAAAGTTTCTCGTGCTAAATTAGCGTATATCCTTGACTCCACTGCTGCACCAATGTGTGTCATGATGCCGGTATCAAGCTGGGGTGCATACATTATTACACTCGTGGCAGGTCTATTGGCGACATATTCTATTACCTCTTATACACCGATGGGGGCATTCGTTGCCATGAGTTCAATGAACTACTATGCGATTTTCTCATTATTGATGGTGTTCTTTGTGGCTTATTTCTCCTTTGATATTGCATCAATGGCACGTCATGAAAAATTAGCTATGGAGCGAGATTATAAAGAAGAAGTCATTGAAGGTGTGAAAGGTAAAGTTCGCAACTTAATTTTACCGATTTTAGTCTTAATTACCGTCACTGTTTTCATGATGATTCATACGGGTAGTGAGGCTTTAGCGGCAGATGGAAAACCATTTAGCCTCTTAGGTGCATTTGAAAATACAACAGTAGGTATTTCGCTTGTTGTTGGTGGTTCAAGTGCGGTTGCTATGTCAACATTATTGATTATTCTTGAGCGTCAAGTTTCTTTACAAGAATACGGAAAGGCGTGGATTGCCGGTATTAAATCTATGTTAGGTGCAATTGCAATCCTATTCTTTGCGTGGACAATCAATAAAGTGGTGGGTGATGCACAAACCGGTAAATACTTATCTTCTTTAGTGAGTGGCAGTATTCCTGTTCAATTTTTACCTGTGATTTTATTTATCCTTGGTTCAGCAATGGCATTCTCAACCGGGACAAGTTGGGGGACATTTGGCATTATGTTACCAATCGCAGCTGCAATGGCGACCAACTCTGCTCCAGAGTTATTACTTCCTTGCCTATCTGCCGTCATGGCTGGCGCGGTATGTGGCGACCACTGTTCACCGGTTTCGGATACAACGATTCTGTCATCAACTGGAGCAAAATGTAACCACATGGATCACGTCACGACACAATTACCTTATGCGGCAACTGTTGCGACAGCAAGTGCTGTGGGCTACATTGTGGTTGGCTTTACAGAATCTGGTTTAGCTGGATTTGTGACAACAGCAGCTGTTTTAGTAGCTTTGGTGTTTATCGTGAAAAAACGTTAATCATAAAAGATAAAAAGAAAGGGCGTACTTATGTACGCCC
Organism: Haemophilus sp.; assembly: GCA_019423005.1. GTDB lineage: Bacteria > Pseudomonadota > Gammaproteobacteria > Enterobacterales > Pasteurellaceae > Haemophilus_D. The sequence continues at coordinate 11,693 of JAHZCF010000099.1, read as the reverse complement.
TTCTTGTATTTATTGTGAAAATTAGAGTAATGGACTAAACAAGAAAAATAACCGCTCTATGATTCGATGATAGAAAGGACGATTGATCCATTCTTGCATATTGAGTGCAGAAGAATTCGCTAAATAATTTTCATGAAGTGTAGCGACTTCATTGGCAAAATTACGATCTTCTACAGCAACAGTGATTTCAAAGTTAAGCAAGAAGCTACGTAAATCCATATTTACTGTACCAACGAGTGCAAGTTTATTATCGATTAACACACTTTTAGTATGCAGAAGCCCTGCTTCAAAATGATAAATTTTGACGCCAGCTTCGAGTAAATCATCAAAGAATGTTCGACTCGCCCAACGAACCATCAAGGAGTCATTGTTTTTAGGTAAAATAAGCGTGATATCAACACCACGGAATGCGGCAATACGTAATGCTTCAGCAATATTGTGACTTGGCACAAAGTAAGGTGATGTGATCACAATGCTTTCTTTTGCCGCATAAATAACTGTTGCAAGAGATTGCGCAATTAAGTCATCTGGGAACGCAGGACCGCTCGCAATGACTTGCACAGAATGGGTGTCATTATCATCAATTTCCACGAGCGGGTAATTTGGTAATAACAGGGGTAATTCTTCTGTCGTTTCAATTTCCCAATCCCAAGCATGTAAGCTATTTAAAATTGGCGAAACAGGACCGTTGATTCGCACCATCACGTCTATCCAATTGCCTACGTTGCTATCTTGCTTGAAGAAATTCGGATCTACCATATTCATACTACCTGTATAGGCAATTTGATTATCAATGATGATGATTTTACGATGTTGACGTAAATCAATTCGGCTGAAGAACATCCGGAATAAATTTACATGTAGCGCTTCGGTAATTTCAATGCCTTTTTCTCGCATTTCTTTACAAACAGGGCTTTTCAAAAAAGCATTACTGCCAACGGAATCGAGTAAAAGACAAACTTTAACTCCACGTTGCACGGCTTCCTCTAAGGCTTGTTTCACTTCATTAATCATGCCATCATTGCTCCAAATATAGAACACCATATTAATGGAATGATGTGCTTGTTGAATATCACGAATGATACTTCGAATGATGCTTTCTGGCGTGTCGAGAATATGTAATTCATTACCTCGAATGTTCGGAATACCTAAGCGGTGGTGGACTAGTTTAAATAAAGCACGATAACGAGGATCCTGGGAATGTGTAACCAGATCTTTTTGTTCTGACAGTTGCTGAAGCCATTGGGTATATTTAGGTTTTAACAATTGAAAGGCTTTGGCTCGGCGCGTACCTAGTTTAATCTCACCAAAAATTAAATAAGCAATGACGCCAATCAGTGGCACAAGGTAGATAATCATCAGCCATGACAACGTAGCAGAAACCGCTTGTTTTTTGACGAGTAAACGCAAGGTGACAGAAATAACTGCTACCCAAATTAACACGGGAATAATATAAACCAGTATAATATGTTCAAAACTCATTAATTTTTGACCGCACTTATGAAATTAGACATTATTTATCAGACCGATGATTTTATCATTATTTATAAGCCTTGTGGGATAAGTGTGCATAAAGATCAGAGTGAAATTGGTTTAACCACTTTGCTTGCTGAGCAGTTTGGCGTGCCACAAGTCTGGCTTGTACATCGGTTAGATAAAGTGACATCTGGTTTACTCATTTTAGCATTGAATGCTGAAAGTGCGGCTGAATTTTTCCGACTTTTTTCTGAACATCATATCCAAAAGAGTTATCTTGCACTCAGCAATCAAAAGCCAAAAAAGAAGCAAGGATTGATTGTCGGCGATATGCAAAAGGCTCGTAATGGGGCTTGGAAACTTTGCCAATCAAAAGAAAATCCCGCAATTACGCGTTTTGAAAGTGTAAGTTGTGAGCCTAATTTACGATTATTTATCTTAAAGCCACAAACAGGTAAAACCCATCAATTGCGTGTGGCGATGAAAAGCTTAGGGAGTCCGATTTTAGGCGATACGCTTTATGGTAAAAACACTGAAAATATTGACCGCACTTATTTACATGCTGCAAGATTGAAATTTGAATTTAAAGGTCAGGCATTTGATGTATTTACTCTTCCTAAAGAAGGGGAGTGGTGGCATCGTGAGAACGTTCAATCTCAGATTCAAAAATTTGGCTCAGCAAGTGCTGAGTCAAAGGAACAGGAAAAGTGCGGTTAAGATTTCAATTATTTTGTATAATAGCCACAAATTTTTCACATTAGGAACAAAAATGAAATTTATCTCTTTTAATATTAATGGTTTACGTGCCCGTCCTCATCAACTCGAAGCAATTATTGAAAAATACCAACCGGATGTGATTGGTTTACAAGAAATTAAAGTCGCGGATGAAGATTTTCCTTATGCAATTACAGACAATCTGGGCTATCACGTTTTTCACCATGGGCAAAAAGGGCATTACGGTGTCGCACTGTTAACCAAACAAGAACCAAAAGCGGTGCGTCGTGGTTTTCCAACTGATAATGAAGATGCGCAAAAACGCATAATTATGGCGGATTTAGAAACGCCATTTGGTTTGTTAACGGTAATTAATGGCTATTTCCCACAGGGCGAAAGTCGTGCTCATGAAACCAAGTTTCCGGCAAAAGAAAAATTTTATGCGGATCTTCAGCGCTATTTAGAACAAGATCACGATAAAGCCAATCCAGTGTTAATTATGGGCGATATGAATATCAGTCCAAGCGATTTAGATATTGGCATTGGCGATGAAAACCGAAAGCGTTGGTTGCGTACTGGCAAATGCTCATTCTTACCCGAAGAGCGTGAATGGTATCAACGCTTATACGATTATGGATTGGAAGATACGTTCCGCAAATTAAACCCAACAGTCAATGACAAGTTCTCGTGGTTTGATTATCGCTCAAAAGGTTTCGATGATAACCGTGGATTACGTATCGATCATATTTTAGTGAATCATCAATTAGCAGAGCGTTGCGTGGACGTCGGCATTGCATTGGATATTCGTGCGATGGAAAAAACGTCAGATCACGCACCAATCTGGGCAGAGTTTAAATAGGAAAGCAGCATGGATATGGCAAATTGGCAGAATTACCGTTCACAAGTGAATGGTATGCCTGCCGTGTTTACTGCAAATATTGAAGATTTAGATGTTTATCATGGTAAACATCTCAGTAAGGTTGTGCAATTTACCGTGCCTTATCAGGGAGATGAGGATGGTTTACCGAATGAAGACGAATATGAAAAATTGATTAATCGTCTTTTTAAAATCCTTGCACAATTGACCGCACTTCCGAATGTTTTCTTTGCTGGGCACTTTATTTGCAACCATCAGGCAAAAATGCATTTTTATTGTGAACGCGATGCTTTACTTAAAGAAACCCTTCAACAGCTTGATTTTGTCTCAGAAATCAATGTGCAGGATGATCCCAATTGGGATACCTATTTCGATTTCTTATTGGCTTCTCCATTGGAAATGAAATTAAATGCGACGGAAGAGATTTTGAGTATGCTGAATAGCAAAGGGCGTAATTTAAGTGATACTTATTTGATTGAGCATACTTTCCATTTTGATGAAGAAGAAAAAATGTTTCCCTTTATGGATGAACTAACGCTTGGAAAAGTGTCTTTTAGTACGTTGAAATATTCAAGCCAAGCCATCCAGACGGAAGAAGATGAACCGCCTTATTTCATGGTGAAATTGGAGCAAGAGCTTTCATTAGACAGTAATGAGATCTTTGAGTGGGTAGAGCGCTTTGAAAAATTAGCTATGGAGTTTTCAGGCGACTATATTGGCTGGGAATGCGATAACTTAATGGATGATCGTTCATCATTAAATTAGCCTGATAATCCATTCAATCAGTATAGATTAGATAAAAATAAAGCCCATCAACACGATGGGCTTAAATTCTTTTGGCTACAAATTTAGGATTCGTAAAAGGAGACAAACGAAAGCTAAACCAAAAGAGAAATTTGGCTCCTCCTGCGGGACTCGAACCTGCGACATATGGATTAACAGTCCACCGTTCTACCGACTGAACTAAGGAGGAATAAATTTGGTATCACAAAGAATAGGCGCGCATTTTAATGATCGGACCACTCCTTGTCAATACCAAAAATGAAAAAAATTATAAAAAATTTTGCACTTTTTTCTATCCACAAAGCCTGTGGATAACTTTGTGGATTGTTTTTGTTTAAAATGGTCAATCACTGGTGCAGACTGGCTTTTCCTTAAATTGTTCATCTATTAGCCATAAGTGAATATTCTTTTAAATATCAATACGTTGCATAAAGTCCAGCAAAAAAAAATAAAATATTTTTCAATTTTGAAGTGTTTAAGACTTGACACGCCTAAGTATGTGTAAAACTTGGATTTTTATCGCTCAATTTGGAGCAATAAATGTGCTAAAATAGCTCCATTTTTAAAATACCTAAAAAATTGACCGCACTTATGGCAGAGAAAATTAATACTAAGCCTTTTATTCTTCATTCTGATTTTAAACCGTCCGGTGACCAACCCCAAGCAATCGAAAAATTAGTCGAAAATTTAGAGGATGGTTTGGCCCATCAAACACTTCTCGGGGTAACGGGGTCAGGCAAAACCTTTACGATTGCGAATGTCATTGCGACATTAAACCGCCCGGCGATGTTACTTGCCCCAAATAAAACTCTTGCCGCTCAGCTTTATGCGGAAATGAAGGCGTTCTTTCCTGAAAACGCGGTGGAATATTTCGTTTCATACTATGATTATTATCAGCCAGAAGCTTATGTACCGAGTAGTGATACCTTTATCGAGAAAGATGCTTCTATTAATGATCAGATTGAACAGATGCGTCTTTCGGCTACGAAGTCGTTCTTAGAGCGTCGAGATACTATTGTAGTGGCGTCTGTATCCGCGATTTATGGTTTGGGTGATCCGGATAGCTATTTGCAGATGATGTTGCATTTACAGCAAGGTGCCATTATCGATCAACGTCAGATTTTAGCGAAGTTGGCGGAATTACAATACACAAGAAATGATCAAGCCTTTCAGCGCGGTACATTCCGGGTGCGCGGTGAGGTGATTGATATTTTTCCTGCAGAATCTGACGATCGTGCGGTACGAATTGAATTATTTGATGATGAAATTGAACGCCTAAGCTTATTTGATCCTTTAACGGGTACTAGTTTTGGCGCTGTTCCGCGTTTTACGGTGTATCCGAAAACCCACTATGTGACGCCAAGAGAGCGTATTTTAGATGCCATTGAAAAAATCAAAGCGGAACTGGTGCAACGCCGTGAATATTTCATCAAAGAACATAAGCTATTGGAAGAGCAGCGTATTACCCAACGTACGCAATTTGACATTGAGATGATGAATGAGCTTGGCTATTGCTCAGGAATCGAAAACTATTCACGCTATCTTTCTGGCCGAAATGAGGGTGAGCCGCCTCCGACATTATTTGATTATATGCCGTCTGATGCGATTTTGATTATTGATGAATCACACGTGACAGTACCACAAATTGGTGGGATGTATCGTGGAGACCGCTCACGTAAAGAAACTTTGGTGGAATATGGTTTCCGTTTGCCTTCTGCATTAGATAACCGTCCATTGCGTTTTGAAGAGTTTGAACGTTTAGCGCCACAGACGATTTACGTTTCAGCGACACCTGGTCCTTATGAATTGGAAAAATCGGGTACTGAAATTGTCGATCAGGTTGTGCGTCCAACAGGCTTACTCGATCCGCAAATTGAAATTCGTCCAGTGTCCATTCAAGTGGATGATTTGCTGTCTGAAGCGCGTCAAAGAGCGGACAAAAATGAGCGTGTTTTAGTGACAACACTGACGAAGAAAATGGCAGAAGATTTAACGGATTACCTAGACGAGCACGGAATTCGTGTGCGTTATTTGCATTCAGATATTGATACCGTTGAGCGTGTAGAGATTATTCGTGATTTGCGTTTAGGGGAATTCGATGTGTTGATCGGCATCAACTTGTTACGTGAGGGCTTAGATATTCCAGAAGTTTCTCTTGTGGCGATTTTAGATGCGGATAAAGAAGGTTTCTTGCGTTCTGAGCGTTCCTTAATTCAAACCATCGGTCGTGCAGCTAGAAACTTGAATGGTAAAGCAATTTTATATGCGGATAGCATCACTAAATCTATGGAAAAAGCTATTACCGAAACGAAGCGCCGTCGTGAAAAACAAATGAAATACAATGAAGAGAATGGCATTGTTCCACAGGCATTGAATAAGAAAGTGGGTGAGTTGTTAGATATTGGTCAAGGTGCAAATCAAAAAGCTAAATCAAAACAGCGTGGAAAAACAGCAGCTGAACCGACCGCACTTTACAATGCACCTAAATCCGCGAAAGAATTCCAACAACAAATTAAGAAATTGGAACAACAAATGTATAAATTTGCTCAAGATCTTGAGTTTGAAAAAGCCGCCGCAGTACGCGATAAGCTTCATCAATTGAGAGAGCAATTTATGATATCGGAATAAAGAAAAAGAGCGGCTAATTTGACCGCTCTTTTTTTATTTTATTGCACTAATAAGTAGAAGTTGTTTTTACCACGTAAGATATTGAGTGCAACGGCAGATGGTTTTTCATCTAGCGCTTTGCGTAAGTCTTGCGTGCTTTCAATTGGCTGACGGTTGATGCCGATGATGATATCACCCGATTTTAAACCGCGTTGTGCCGCCATTGAATTTGGCTGTACTTTACTAATTTCTACACCTTTAACACCTTTTGCATCGTAGTTGTTTAAGGTTGCACCATCTAGTGCTGGAAGTTCTGTTTTACTTGCCGTTTGAGAGCCATCGTCTGCTTGTAAGGTCACTTTTACGTTGTCAGTTTTGCCATCACGTAAATAAGTGAGTTCAATTTCTTTACCTGCACCAGAAGTTGCAATTTTTGCACGCATTTCGGCGAAGCTTGAGATTTTCTGACCATTCATTGCAGTGATCACATCACCCGCTTTCAAGCCGGCTTTTTCGGCAGCAGAATTTGGAATGACTTCACTCACAAATGCACCTTGTTGTGCACTAACATTAAAGGCTTTTGCTAAATCGGCATTTAATTCGCCACCTTTAATACCGAGTAAACCACGACGTACTTCACCAAATTCTAAGATTTGTTGGACAAGGTTGTTGGCTTGGTTACTTGGAATCGCAAAGGCAATCCCTGCGTTACCACCACTTGGAGAAATAATCGCAGTATTAATACCAATTAATTCACCTTGCAAGTTCAATAATGCACCGCCAGAGTTACCACGATTTACCGCAGCATCCGTTTGGATATAGTTTTCATATGCACCGCTATCTGAACCGGTAGAACGACCTAGCGCCGAAACAATACCAGAGGTTACAGTTTGACCTAAACCGAATGGGTTACCGATAGCAACGGTAAAATCACCTACACGCAATTTATCGGAATCAGCCATTTTGATTGCGGTGAGGTTAGTTGGTTTTTCGATTTGCACTAAAGCGATATCAGATTGCTCGTCTTTTCCAACAAGTTTTGCTTTGAATTCACGTCCGTCTTGTAATTTTACGGTGATTTTATCTGCACCATCTACCACGTGATTATTAGTTAAAACATAGCCTTTATCTGCATTGATGATCACGCCAGAACCTAAACCTCGGAAGTTACGTGATGCACCACGGTTTCCACCAAATTGTTCACCAAATTGATCACCAAAGAAAAATTTAAATTCTTCTGGAATATCATCAGGCAATGCTGAACGGCTGTTTGCTTTTGCTTTGCCTTCAACTGAAAGGGTAACGACTGCTGCTTGCGCTTTTTCTAGCATTGGCGCTAGGCTGCCTTGTTCTACGATTTCATTCGGAATAGCCGCTTGAGCGGATAAAGAGGTCGCAAATACGCTTAAACCTAATGCAATGCCGGTTAATACAAAATTTTTTTTCTTCATAGAGTTCTCCAAGTAAAAAATAAATGACTGAATAAGTGTTCAATCTGACAAAGAAATGGGGGAAATGTTCAGTAAAAACAAGGGAGTTCAAAAAATATTTTAAAAAGTGCGGTCGGAATTGAAATTGTTTTTTATGACCACATTTTATTTAAATTTATTTGTTCATTTTAGAGGATAAAAAAATACTCTATTTTAAATGGAGCAGGTACAACCTATTTTTACGCCAAAATCCTTGCCAGCTAAGGCTGAAATATAGTTTAATAGTGTCCTGTTTTACTGTTTTGGAAGTACAAATTTTACGCAATTACATAATAATTGTGTATAAATTCAAGTGAACTAGTTTACTAGTACAAAAAATAGGTGTAGAGTAACGCCATTAGATTTAAGCACAACATTTAAGATTTAGAGAGTAACATATGGCGACGAAGAAAGAAGAAATCGAAGTGAAAGTTGCAAATGATGATACCCGAATTGAAAAAGTCGATCAGGTATTACCCCCAATTGCCTTATTAGAAAAATTTCCTGCAAGTCAAGAAGCGGCTGATTTAGTTCATGAAACCCGCTTGCACGCACACAATATTATTCATGGAAAAGATGACCGTTTACTTGTAGTAATTGGTCCTTGTTCTATTCATGATCCTAAAGCCGCATTAGATTATGCCAAACGTTTAAAAGTATTACGTGATGAATATAAAGATACACTTGAAGTGGTGATGCGTGTTTACTTTGAAAAACCGCGTACAACAGTAGGTTGGAAAGGCTTAATTAACGATCCTTATTTAAATGATACATATCGTTTAAATGATGGTTTACGTATTGCACGTAAATTATTATCTGACATCAATAATTTAGGCGTCCCGTCAGCAGGTGAGTTCTTAGATATGATCACACCACAATATGTGGCTGATTTCATGAGCTGGGGCGCAATTGGTGCGAGAACAACTGAATCTCAAGTACACCGAGAATTAGCTTCAGGCTTATCTTGTGCGGTAGGCTTTAAAAATGGCACAAATGGTGGTGTGAAAGTCGCCTTAGATGCAATGGGCGCGGCAGAAGCTTCGCATTATTTCTTGTCTGTGACAAAATTTGGTCATTCTGCCATTGTTTCAACAAAAGGAAATGAAGACTGTCACATCATTTTACGTGGTGGGGATAAAGGTCCTAACTATAAAGCAGAAGACGTTGCAAAAGTTTGTGCAGAGATCGAAAAATCAGGTCGTATTCCACATGTCATGGTTGATTTCAGCCATGCAAATAGTAGCAAACAATTCAAAAAACAAATGGAAGTTTGTGAAGATGTTTGCCAGCAAATCGCAGGCGGTTCAAAACAGATCTTTGGTGTGATGGTAGAAAGTCATATCGTTGAAGGTCGTCAAGACTTAGTTGATGGTAAAGCGCAAACTTACGGACAAAGTATCACTGATGCTTGCATCGGTTGGGAAGATACAGAAATCGTGTTAAAACAGTTATCCGATGCGGTGTTAGCACGTCGCCAAGTAAATGGCTAATAATTTTTTATTTTTCAGATGATTAAAAGTGCGGTCAATTTTGACCGCACTTTTTTTATGTGCTTTGAAAAAGGGGGAGAAAAGGGGTATGCTAGCTCTAATGGAATAAGAAAGGAGATGTATGATGCAGGATATGATAAATGGCTTATTAATTGTCTTAATACCAATGGTGTTAGGTTATTTATTAAAGGTCAATAATAAATCCTATATTGCAAAAATAAATCATATCGTGATGTTTTTGCTTTATATTATTCTTTTCTTAATGGGCTATTTACTTGGTCAGTTAGATGATTTAGAGCATAAACTGCCGATTATTGGCACAACTGCGGTGACACTGTCTGCGATCATTTTGGGATCTAATATGGTTGGTTTGATGCTTTATGACCGCTTTAACCCCGCTGAGCCACTTAAATCACAAGGTAAAATTGATTCTCGTTGGCACTCCTTAATTGACTCTCTCAAACTTTCCGGCACAGTAGTAATTGGCACCCTTTGTGGTTTCTTATTCAAATCCTATCTCATGTTACCTACAGGTATTAATCTGTATGTATTGATTGTACTGATTTTCTTTGTAGGGATTCAATTAAGAAATAACGGCATTTCCTTGAAAGAAGCCCTTTTCAATAAACGAGGTTTCCAAACGGGAATGGTGTTTACTTTTACTTCATTACTAGGCGGTATCATTGCTGCTTTTGTTTTGGCTATGCCAATTACGCAAGGACTGGCATTTGCCTCTGGAATGGGGTGGTATTCATTATCCAGTGTAGTATTGACCAATGCATGGGGACCGGTGCAGGGCAGTATTGCCTTTTTTAATGACTTATCCCGTGAAATTGTCAGCTTATTTGTGATCCCATTATTTATGCGTCATTTCCGTTCGACTGCAATTGGGATTACGGGTGCGACAGCAATAGATTGTACCTTGCCAATTATTCAAAAAGCAGGAGGTATTGAAGTCACGCCAATTGCGATTTCATTCGGCTTTGTTACGAATATTCTGCCACCGTTACTATTGGTTTTCTTTTCCAGTATTCCGTTATAAAAAAGAAATACAAAAACAAAAGAGTTAATCGTCACTTTTCGATTAACTCTTTTTCTTATATTTAACATTAAGGATGATCAGTTTCTATGCATGGCAATAACCGCCTGACCTAAACTGAGTCCGCCATCACCCATCGGTAATTTATGCGCACTTAGTACATGGAATTCGCTCAAATTTTCTTTTAATAAGCGACGTAGCAGTTGGTTATGCATCACACCACCAGATAACACGATAGTACGGCATTGGTATTGGCGTGCTTGGTTTGCAGCAAGTTCAGCAAAACCTTGTGCGAGAGCATAATGAAAGGCAAAGGCTTTATCTTCAATAGAAGCATGATAATTCAACCAACTTTGCCAAAAGTAAGCCAAATCCAGTTTATTGCCGATAAGCGGCATTTTTACAGGAATATTGACCGCACTTTCCGGTTGTATGGCAAAGGGTGAACTATTTGCCAGTGCTTCGAGATGGCAAGCTGCTTCACCTTCCCAAGAAACAATGCTTGGAGCAATACCGAGAGCATAAGCTACGGCGTCAAATAAACGCCCCGCAGATGATATAGGTGGGCAATTTAGTCCGCGCTTAATGGCATTGACTAATATTTGCCAATTCGGTTCAGTGCAAGTTTTTGTGAGTATTTCTTGCCATTGTGGAACAAATTGATGCAGGTGAGTCAGCCAGTTACGCCAAGGTTGTTTGGCCGCAAGATCGCCGCCCGGTAGTGCAACAGCCGGCAGACCACCTAAATATTGACTATGCTGATAATCAACAAGTAGGCATTCGCCTCCCCAAAGTTGTCCATTTTCGCCCATGCCGATACCGTCTAGAGCAAGACCAATAACAGGTTCATTACAATTGTGCTCAGCCATTACGCTGACAATATGAGCATGATGATGCAGTACTTCTATTGGTGTGATTTGTTGCTGTTCGGCAAGTTGTTTACCAATGGAAGATGAAAAATAGCCTGGGTGAGCATCGACAGCGATGATGTCTGGTTTAAATTGATAAATACTTTGAAATAATTCAAGATTTTCACTTAATTGTGACCGCACTTGTTCATTTGCTGTGTCGCCAATATGTTGGCTCAGTACAGCTTTATTGTGACGTAGTAAGCAGAATGTATTTTTCAGATCAGAACCCAATGCCAACACATTTTTTGTGCTTTGTGTTTCAAGTGGTATTTCATCGGGCACGTAGCCACGAGCACGACGTAGCGTTTCTAATCCATCGAAGGCAAC
>JAHZCF010000098.1 GCA_019423005.1 Haemophilus sp. | reverse complement strand
AACTTATAAATCACATCCCATTTCATTTTTTCACCTTTAGCTATGAATAATAAATATTATATAATTAAAAATATAACGATGTTATTCTAACAAAATTTATTTGTTATGTTAAAGAATATATAACGTTAAAATTAAGTTGTATCAGTTGAATGGCTAAAAGAGGGAGAAAACATGAAAAAATGGATAACCATTGTACTTTCAGTCTGTGTAGGAACTGCAGCATTAGCAACCGAGGAAGTGTCTTATTTGGGAGGGGAATTACCTCCTCCAGCTAAAATTGAAAAAGTCTTAAGTGCAGGTAATCCAGCCGATGTATTATTGCTTTCAAGTGCACCGAATAAATTGCTGGGATTGGCAGGATTTAATATGGAAAAACGCGGAAAACTGTTTCCTGCAGCACTGCAATCTTTACCAACCTTAGGGAAAATAGCTGGAAAAGGCAGCACGCTCTCGCCAGAGAAAATTGTGGCATTACAACCGAATTTAATTATTGATGTGGGTAATGTCACGCCAAACTATATCGATCAAGCAAAACGTACTTTTGAACAAACGGGCGTGCCTTATTTATTGTTAGATGGCAAACTCAGTGAAACACCGACTACCTTACGTTATTTAGGCAAAATATTAGGTGCAGAGAACTTAACTGAACCTCAGGCTAAGTATGCAGAAGAAACACTTAAACAAGCGGTCGACAATGCCTCTAAATTTACCAAAACCTTCTATTTAGCTCGTAGTGCAGATGGCTTACAAACAGGACAAAAAGGTTCGATTCATACGGAAGCCATTGAAATCGTTGGTTTAAAAAACGTGGTAGAAGGCGATCATAAAGGGCTCACACAGGTTTCGATGGAGCAGCTTTTATTATGGAATCCTGATGTGATTTTTAGTCAATATCCTGAGTTTTTGCAAACCTTAAAAGATAATCCGCAATGGCAACAATTAAGTGCGGTCAAAAATGGACACGTTTTTTTAATTCCGAATAATCCATTCGGTTGGTTAGATTCGCCACCTAGTGTGAATCGTTTGCTTGGAGTACGTTGGGTCTCTCATTTAGTCAGCGGTAAACCTATTGCTGAATTTGCAAAAGAAGTACAAACGTTTTATCACTTGTTCTATCAGATTGAATTAACCGCAGAACAAGCGGCTCAATTGCTACATGATGTGAAATAGCTATGCCGTATTTTGTTCAGCGTAACCCGAAAGTATTTTTCACTTCGCTGGTGATTTTGTTAATCGGCACCATTTTGCTCTCGTTGAATGTGGGGAAATTTCCGATTTCTCCACTTCAACTTGGGCAAGCGATTCGTTGTGTATTTGAAACCGAATGTCAAACACCATCTTCTGTTGAAACGGTGCTTTGGCATATTCGCACACCACGTATTTTAGTGGCGTGTTTAGTGGGAGCAGCGCTGGCTGCAGCTGGTGCGACTTATCAGGGAATGTTTAAAAATCCGTTGGTTTCTCCCGATATCTTAGGTGTTTCAAGCGGTGCAGGACTAGGTGCATCACTGGCAATTTTCTACAATTTACCGATGTTTTACGTGCAGCTTTTTGCCTTTACTGGCGGTATCTTGGCGGTGCTGTGTGTTTCCATGGTCGGATCACGAAGCCGTAATCAAGATCCCATTTTGGTCTTAGTGCTTTCAGGGATTGCTATCGGTTCATTACTTGGCGCAGGTATTTCACTGTTAAAAATTTTAGCCGATCCTTTCACCCAGCTACCTTCCATTACTTTTTGGCTATTAGGTAGTTTCACGGCTGTCGGCGTGAAAGAATTAAGCCAACTAGCCCCAATTTTAATCTTCGGTATTTTGCCGCTTTTCTTATTACGTTGGCGATTAAATCTACTTGCCTTAGAAGAAGATGAAGCCAAAAGCCTTGGTATTCCTATCCAACATACTCGCTATATTTTAATTATTTTCACTACGCTTTGCACTGCAAGTGCGGTCTCCATTACGGGGATTATTGGTTGGGTTGGATTGCTCGTGCCTCATATTGCTCGATTATTAGTGGGGGCTAATTTCATTTTATTACTGCCAACATCGTTGTTGCTCGGCGCGAGCTTTTTACTTCTCACGGATACACTTGCTCGCACAGTTGCGAGCATTGAACTCCCAATAGGGATTTTAACCTCCGCTTGTGGCGCACCGTTTTTCCTCTATTTATTGTTGAGAGGGCGAAAATGAATTTAATTGAAACCCAACAACTCACGATTGGTTATGGCGATAAGCCCCTGCTAGACAAGATCAATTTTGCTTTAAAACCTCAGCAAATTTGTTGTTTACTTGGCGCCAATGGGGCAGGGAAAAGTACTTTCTTAAAAACCTTGCTTGGTTTGCAACCTGCACTCAATGGGCAAATTCTCTTTCAAAATCGACCGCTTGCTACATATTCTGCCGCTGAATTAGCACGTGAAATTGCCTATGTGCCGCAAGCACATGCTCAACTTTTTCCTTTTCTTGTTCAAGATATGGTATTAATGGGGCGTTCAGCATATCTAAAATGGTATCAAACCCCAAAAGCCGAAGATAAAGATCTTGCCCTTGCAGCTTTAGAGGAATTACAAATAACGCACCTTGCCAAACGCTATTATCACGAACTCAGCGGTGGCGAAAAACAACTTGTACTCATTGCACGAGCTATCGCTCAACAGGCGAAATTATTGATTATGGACGAACCGACAGCCAGTCTTGATTTCGGTAATCAAATTCGAGTATTGGAAAAAATTAAGCAACTACAGCATCAAAATATCGCCTTGCTGATTACAACTCACAACCCTCAACAAGCGGCCTATTTAGCCGAGAATATTGCTATGCTCGATCAAGAATTTGGTTTCCAACAAGGTGAGAAAAGTGAATTAATGACGCTTGAAAACCTCGCCAAAATTTACCGCACTTCAGTTCAGGAATTGCAAAAGCATCTCAACATTTAAGGATAAACTATGATTTATTTTTCAGACAAAGAACTCGATGATCTTTTATTAGAAGATATTTATCGCGGAGACTTAACCACGCGCGTATTAGGAGTGGAAAAAGTCCCAGCAAAAATTGAATTCAAACGTAAAAATGCCGGTGTAGTGGCAGGGATTTCGGTAGCAGAACGATTACTGAAAAAATTAGACATTATTCCACAGATTTATGTGAATGAAGGGGAATCCGTTGAAGCAGGTGCAGTGTTGCTAAGTGCGGTCGATTCTGCGGACAAATTACAGCAGGCATGGAAAGTCGTGCAGCTTGTATTGGAATGGTCTTGTGGCGTGGCACAATACACGGCAGAGATGATTACTAATGCCAAAGCTATTAACCCGAATGCTGTGGTTGCTTGTACCCGTAAAAGTATTCCGAATACCCGAAAACTGGCGACTAATGCGGTGATGGCTGCCGGTGGACATATCCATCGTCAAGGTGTGAGTGAAACTGTATTGGTTTTCACTAACCACCGTAATTTATTGGCTGAGCCGAATAACTGGGGGCATATCGTAGAAACCTTAAAGCGTGAAGCACCAGAAAATAAGATTACTCTCGAAGCAGACAATTTAGCTCAATTCGAACAAATGATTACAGCCTCTCCCGATATTATTCAGCTAGATAAATGGTCGGTTGAAGACGTGAAAGCCGCCCAGGAACTTATCAATGCGCAAGGCAAAAATATTACGCTTTCTGTAACGGGTGGGGTGAATAAAAATAATGTGGCGGATTATGCCAAGCTAGGTATTAATTTGTTTATTACCTCTGCGCCTTATTATGCTGCACCAGAGGATATTAAGGTGGTGATCAGTAAAGCATAGTCGTTTTGCTTAGAACATCTATTGTTTTGTATATATCGCTATATATTTTGTTGTATAATTCAGATCCGTTTTCATTTTAAGGATAATTTATGAAATTTAATCGCTTATTTACTGCCGTATTGTTCGGTATTTTCTCTACATCGGCTTTGGCTGATCGCGTTGTAACTGATCAATTGGATCGTCAAGTGACGATTCCCGATCATATTCAGCGTGCCGTGGTATTACAGCATCAAACCCTCAATATTGCCGTGCAATTAGATGCCACCAAACAAATTGTTGGGGTGTTATCAAATTGGAAAAAACAACTGGGGCAAAATTATGTACGTTTAGCACCAGAATTAGAAAAAATGGCCATGCCGGGGGATTTAAATTCAGTCAATATTGAAAGCTTGTTGGAATTAAAACCAGATGTGGTGTTTGTCACCAACTATGCGCCACCGGAAATGATTAAACAAATTGCGGATACCGGTATTCCAGTGATTGCTATTTCGCTACGAACTGGCAGTGATAAAGATAAACTTAATCCAACTTTGGCTGATGAAGATAAAGCTTATAACGAAGGCTTAACTCAAGGTATTGAGTTGATTGCTCAAGTGTTTGAAAAAGAACAACAAGGCAAAGAATTAGTTAAAGCCGCCTTTGCGAATCGTAAAATGTTGGCGGAACGTTTGGGAGACATTCCTGCGGAGAAACGAGTGCGCACCTATATGGCTAACCCAGATTTAAATACCTATGGTTCGGGTAAATATACTGGTTTAATGTTGGAACATGCTGGTGCGTATAATGTCGCAGCGGCAACGGTGAAAGGTTTTAAACAGGTTTCCATGGAAAATGTGCTTGAGTGGAATCCAGCAGTGATTTTGGTGCAGGATCGTTATCCTAAAGTGGTATCACAAATTAAAGAAGATGCGGCTTGGGCTAATATTGATGCAGTGAAAAATAACCAAGTGTTTTTAATGCCGGAATATGCGAAAGCTTGGGGTTATCCGATGCCGGAAGCCTTAGCATTAGGCGAAGTTTGGTTAGCAAAATCACTATATCCGCAAAAATTTCAAGATATCGATTTAGATAAAATGGTGAATGACTACTATTTAAAATTCTATCGTCAACCGTATAACAATGGTAAATAAACATTCTAAATTGATGGGCTTATTGCTCATTGTCTTGGTCGTTAGCGCCCTGATTTCTTTAGGAATCGGGCGTTATGCTTTATCCCTAGAGCAGATTTTGCAAATTTTAACGGCAAAATTGACCGCACTTCCTATTGATCCAATCCATCAGCAAGTTATTTTCCAAGTTCGTTTACCGCGTATTTTATCTGCCCTTTGTGTGGGGGCCGGATTAGCCTTAAGCGGCGCCGCATTACAGGGCATTTTTCGTAATCCGTTGGTAGATCCGCATATTATTGGCGTTACCTCAGGTTCAGCATTTGGTGGCACCTTGGCCATTTTTTTTAGTTTGAGTCTGTATGGCTTATTTGCCAGTACGATTTTTTTCGGTTTAAGTACATTAGTGCTCGTTTTTTTGTTTAGCGTAAAGTTTGGTCGAAGAAGTTTACTGATGTTGATTTTAATCGGGATGATTTTAAGTGGGCTGTTTTCTGCATTGGTGAGCTTATTGCAGTATGTTTCCGACACCGAAGAAAAATTACCGAGTATCGTGTTTTGGTTGATGGGCAGTTTCGCTACAGCCAATACGGAAAAATGGCTATTTTTCTTCATGCCTTTTGTCTGTTGTTCAATATTGTTGTTAAAACTGAGTTGGCGCTTGAATTTACTTTCTTTAGAGGATAAAGAGGCAAAAGCGTTAGGGGTGAAAGTCGGACGATTACGTTGGTTGGTCATTGGGCTCAGCGGGACTTTAGTGGCGTGCCAAGTAGCAATTAGCGGCAGCATTGGCTGGGTAGGTTTGATTATTCCACATATTAGCCGAATGTTGGTTGGAGCAAATCACCAACGTTTACTACCTTGTACAATGTTAGTTGGTGCTATTTATATGCTATGGGTGGACAATGCTGCTCGCGCTTTGACCGATAATGAAATTCCGATCAGTATTTTAACCGCACTTATTGGTGCACCTCTGTTTGGTATATTAGTTTATCGTTTAAAACGAAATGGAGCGATGCGTGACTGATTTAATTAAAGTAAACGATCTTGCATTTTCTTATGAAAAAAACAACATGCTTTTTCAACATCTGAATTTTGCTTTACAGGCAGGAGAGATTCTCGCCATTTTAGGACAAAATGGCTGTGGCAAAAGTACCTTGTTAGATCTGTTACTTGGCATTCATCGCCCCTTACAAGGTAATATTCAGCTGAATGACTCAATTGGTTTTGTCCCGCAATTTTTCAGTGCACCTTTTGCCTATTCGGTATTGGATATTGTACTAATGGGGCGTTCAAACCATATTGCCACCTTTAGTAAGCCCAAACCCAAAGATATTGAAGTAGCATTACAAGCGTTAGCCGATTTACAGTTACAGCATTTAGCCGGGCAAGATTTTGCTTCGCTTTCAGGAGGACAGCGCCAATTGATCTTGATTGCGCGTGCCATTGCGTCCGAATGTCGTTTAATGCTGTTGGATGAACCAACTTCAGCACTTGATTTAGCCAATCAGGATGCGGTGTTATCACTTTTAAGACAATTAACGAAAAAGCACGGCTTGGGAATTATTTTCACCACGCATCAACCTAACCATGCACAAGCGATTGCGGATAAAACACTTTTGATCAATCGAAATTTTATTCGCTTTGGGCAAACGGATGAAATATTAACTTCTGAAAATCTGACCGCACTTTTTCATTTACCCATGATTGTTGAACAATCGCAATATCAACAGCAACAGTTTAGCCATTTTGTGCCAGTTTATGAGGTGTTGTTAGAAGGAAAGAGAGATGAATAAACTCACTATTTATAGCTCTGGAAGCTTTCGATATGCCTTATTGGAGATTACTGGTGCATTTAAGCAATGTAATGAAGTAGAAATTGAATGCATATTTGGTCCCGCTGGTTTATTGAAAACACGCATAATGGAAGGGGAGTTAGCTGATGTTTTTATTAGTGCGAATTCAGAAAATGTATCGGCACTAGGGAGTCGAGTTTTTCAGCAGCAGATGCTCACTTATAATCAACTTATGCTGATAACAAAAAATAAGCCAGAATTTCAGCGAGATACCCTTGAGCTACTTTTTGATGTTCAATATCGATTAGTTACATCAACGCCGGTTTGTGATCCTTGCGGTGATTATACTTGGCAGCTTTTTGACCTCATTGAAAAAGATTATCCAGAACAAGGTAAAAGGTTAAAATCGAAGGCATTGAAATTGGTTGGAGGAACAGAAAATCAAGTTGTTATACCGCCAGGTGAAATGGCTTCACATTATCTCTTGAAAAACGATTATGCGGATATGATGTTGGGCTATGCGCATTATCAGGCAATATTAGAAAATTTTGGGATGCTTTGTCATGCATTGCCATCGGAATATGATATTCGAGCAGAGTATGTCCTTGCTATGCTGAATGATGCCGAATTGACGCAACGATTTTATCAATTTTTATTGAGCGAGCATGCGTAAGACATTATTCGTAAGAATGGATTTAAAAATGATTAAACATTTAAGAGGAACTGCGTAATAATTCCTTGCTTTTATTGGCTTCAATCGTTAAAATTCAGGCTCCTTGTCATCGCTGAGTTAGAGATCGGCGAATGATGTATTAATAACACTACCTTTTAGGAGTAAAAAATGTCTCTAAGTACTGAAAAAAAAGCAGCAATCGTTGCTGAATTTGGTCGCGATGCGAAAGATACTGGTTCTTCTGAAGTTCAAATCGCATTATTAACTGCACAAATCAACCACTTACAAGCTCACTTCGCTGAGCACAAAAAAGACCACCATGGTCGTCGTGGTTTATTACGTATGGTTTCTCGTCGTCGTAAACTTTTAGACTACTTAAAACGTACTGATCTTGCTTTATACCAAAGCACTATCGCTCGTTTAGGTTTACGTCGCTAATTTTTATTACGATAGTAAAAATAAAAGCCTTCGGATTACCGAGGGCTTTTTTATTTTCTACATATTAGAAAAATAAAAAACGGTCAAAAATTTGACCGCTCTTTTTTAGTTCATTAGTTTGCAATGCCTTTATGACGAAGTAATGCGTCTAGTTGAGGTTCACGTCCACGGAAGCGTTTGAATAATACCATTGGTTCTTCAGAGCCACCGCGAGTGAGAATTTCATCTAAGAAGGATTTACCCGTAACCGGATTGAAAATTCCTTCTTCTTCAAAGCGAGAGAAGGCATCTGCAGATAGCACTTCAGCCCATAAATAGCTGTAATAACCGGCCGCATAACCGCCCGCAAAGATATGGCTAAAGCTATGTGGTGCTCTTGCCCATTCAACACCTTTAATCACGGCAACTTTATCTTTCACTGCTTTTAAGGTATCAAGTACTTGGTTAGCTTTACCCACTTTAAAAGTATGATGAAGGGTAAAATCAAACAAGCCAAATTCAAGCTGACGTAACACAAACATCGCTGCTTGGTAGTTTTTTGCTTTCAGGAGTTGATTTAATTTTTCTTCTGGCAACGGCTCGTGAGTTTCAAAGTGACCAGAAATAAAATCAAGGGCTTCTTTTTCCCAGCACCAGTTTTCCATAAATTGACTTGGAAGCTCTACCGCATCCCAAGGTACACCATTGATACCCGCGACATCTGGCACATCAACTTTGGTGAGCATATGGTGAATACCATGACCAAATTCGTGGAAGAGAGTCGTGACTTCATCATGGGTGAATAGCGCAGGTTTATCACCAATAGGTGCATTGAAGTTACAAGTTAAATAGGCAACAGGTTTTTGAATTGAACCGTCGGCATTGCGTTTTCTACCAATACAATCATCCATCCATGCGCCGCCACGTTTATTTTCGCGTGCATAAAGATCGAGATAGAAACTGCCGCGTACTTCATCGGTTTCATCAATTAAATCAAAGAAACGCACATCTTTGTGCCAAGTATCTACACCAAAACGTTCAACTGCACGAATATTAAAAATACGTTTAATTAATTCAAATAAACCCGAAATAACGCGATCTTCAGGGAAATAAGGACGAAGTTCTTCATCATTGATCGCATATAAATGTTGTTTTTGTTTTTCGGAATAGAAACTGATATCCCAAGGCGCAAGTTCAGTGACGCCAAATTCTTTTTCACAATAAGCTTTGAGCTCAGCTAATTCTTTCTCACCTTGTGCTTTTGAACGATCCGCAAGGTTATTTAAGAAATCTAAAACTTGTTGTGGATTTTCAGCCATTTTGGTGGCAAGTGAGCGTTCAGTATAGGTATTGAAACCTAGCAATTTAGCTAATTCCACGCGTAACGTCATGATTTCTTCAATAATCGCGGTGTTATCCCATTTGCCAGCATTTGGACCTTGATCAGAAGCGCGAGTCGCATAAGCTCGATACATTTCTTCTCGTAGTGCTGCATTTTCACAATAGGTCATGATTGGCAAATAACTTGGGATTTCTAACGTG
>JAHZCF010000097.1 GCA_019423005.1 Haemophilus sp. | reverse complement strand
GCTATAATGATAAAGGCAAACAACAAGGTTGGACTGCCCGTGCGGAATTAACCTTAGAAAGTAAAGACTCTCAAGCGTTATCAACCTTAGTGCATGAATTAGATGGTGTCTTAGCGATTGATGGCGTAAGTGCCTCCGTTTCACGTGAAAAATTGAGTAGCTTAGAAAATGAATTAACCAAAGAAGCATTAGCTAAATTTAAAGATAAAGCCCTATTACTTCAAGAATCCTTACAGATGAAAGGTTATACCATACAAAACCTTGAGATTTCCTCACCCAATGATTCAACGAACGATTATCCTATTTATGCCGCAGCCGAACTAAGCTCTAAAAGTTTATACTCGAGTGGGAAAGATGAAACTTACACTCAAAGTGGCAAAGAGAAAATTAAAGTCAGTGTGAATGCGCGAATTGCATTGCTTAAAGAATAATTTTCTATACAATGAATGACGATTTTTTTAATAAGGAAAACAATATGAAAGTAGCAAAAAATACGGTTGTGAGTATCGCTTACCAAGTACGTACTCAAGACGGTGTATTAGTTGATGAAGCGCCAGCAAATCAACCATTAGAATATTTACAAGGCCACAATAACTTAATCATTGGTCTTGAAAATGCCTTAGAAGGTAAAGAAGTTGGCGACAAATTTGAAGTGCGTGTTCAACCTGAAGAAGGCTACGGCGAATACAATGAAAACATGGTTCAACGTGTACCAAAAGATGTATTCCAAGGCGTTGATGAAGTGGTGGTTGGTATGCGTTTCTTAGCAGATACAGATATCGGCCCTGTTCCTGTTGTGATCACTGAAGTGGACGGCGATGAAGTGGTGGTTGATGGTAACCACATGTTAGCGGGTCAAGAATTACACTTCACTGTTGAAGTTGTTGGTACTCGTGAAGCAACATTAGAAGAAATTGCTCACGGTCACGTGCATGGTGAACACGATCATCACCATCATCACGATGATGAAGTTGGTCACGGCTGCGGTTGTGGCGGTCACGGTCATCACCACCATGATCACGATCATGGACACGGTGGTTGCTGTGGCGGTGGTCATAAACACGATCATGATCACGGACACGGTCATGGCGGCTGTGGTTGCGGCGGTCACTAATCTTAATCTAGAAATAAAACTAGAGATAAAAAAAGTGCGGTTAAAAATAACCGCACTTTTTCTTTATCTAAACTTTCATTACAGAATGAATCGACTTAAATCTTCATTCTCAATCACTTCGCCCAATGCCTCAATCACATAAGCGGCATCGATATTCACGGTTTGACCGTCCATTTCGCTCGCATCAAATGAGATTTTATCCATTAAACGTTCCATAACGGTATGTAAACGTCTTGCACCGATATTCTCCGTTTTCTCATTCACACGGAAGGCGGCTTCGGCAATTTTCTTGATTGCATCTTGTGTAAACTCAATGCTCACGCCTTCTGTCGCCATAAGCGCTTTATATTGCTCCGTTAAAGACGCATTTGGCTCAGTTAGAATACGCTCAAAATCTTCTGCTGTTAATGCTGATAATTCAACACGAATCGGTAAACGACCTTGCAACTCAGGGATTAAATCCGATGGACGCGCCACTTGGAATGCACCCGATGCAATAAAGAGAATATGATCAGTTTTTACCATCCCATGTTTGGTATTCACCGTTGAACCTTCCACTAATGGTAATAAATCACGTTGCACACCCTCACGAGAGACATCTGCGCCACTGTATTCACCTTTTTTACAGATCTTGTCGATCTCATCAATAAACACAATACCATTTTGCTCAACGGCATCGATGGCTTTTTGTTTCAATTCTTCTGGATTAATCAATTTGGCCGCTTCATCGTCAATTAAGGTTTTTAATGCATCCTTAATTTTCATTTTGCGTTTTTTGGTTTTATCCGAACCTAGGCTTTGGAACATGGATTGCAACTGATTGGTCATTTCTTCCATGCCTGGAGGTGCCATGATTTCCACACCCATTGACACGCCCGCCGACACATCAATTTCGATTTCTTTATCGTCTAATTGCCCTTCACGTAATTTTTTACGGAACGCTTGGCGAGTGCTGCTGTTGGTATCGTGGTTTTCCACTTCACCCCATTGATTTTTTGGTGGTGGTAGCAACGCATCTAAAATACGATCTTCCGCCGCATCTTCTGCTTTCGCACGATTTTTCGCAATTTCTTGTTGGCGAACCAATTTCATCGCACTATCGGTTAAATCACGGATAATGGAGTCTACTTCTTTCCCCACATAGCCCACTTCGGTGAACTTCGTCGCTTCCACTTTAATGAACGGTGCATTGGCTAATTTTGCAAGACGACGCGCAATCTCGGTTTTACCCACACCTGTTGGTCCAATCATTAAAATATTTTTAGGGGTAACTTCATGGCGAAGTGGCTCTTGCAACTGCATTCTTCTCCAACGGTTACGCAACGCGATCGCAACCGCTCTTTTCGCCTCTTTTTGGCCGATAATATGTTGATCTAATTCGGAAACAATTTCACGAGGGGTCATTTCAGACATAATTTTTCCTTACTTATTCGGTAATTCTTCAATAGTAAAATTCGTATTAGTGAACACGCAAATATCACCGGCAATTTTTAAAGATTTTTCTACAATCTCACGGGCTGATAAATCAGTATTTTCCACCAACGCACGGGCTGCCGATAATGCATAATTACCGCCAGAACCAATGGCTAAAATCTGATCGGCTTCCGGTTGTACCACATCACCAATACCCGTAATGATTAAACTTTCTTTTTCATCCGCTACAATCAGCATTGCTTCTAACTTGCGTAACGCACGATCGGTTCGCCAATCTTTGGCTAATTCCACCGCGGCTTTTAACAAATGCCCTTGATGCATTTCTAATTTACGCTCAAATAATTCAAATAAGGTGAACGCATCGGCTGTACCACCTGCGAAACCGGCTAAAACTTTGCCATTATATAAACGGCGCACTTTACGGGCATTCCCTTTCATCACTGTGTTGCCTAATGAAACCTGTCCATCGCCCCCAACAACCACTTGGCCATTACGACGTACGCTTACAATTGTTGTCATTCTTTTAATCCTTCTTTTAAGAAAAGTTACTCGTTATATGGCGATCGATTCCACCAAATTCAAGGGAAAATTTTTCTTTGATGCTTTATTAAACAACCATATCAAAAAAATGTGACAAAGATCACTTTCTTAAATAGCAAACGATTGCTATTATTTCACACCTTTATTTAAAAGGAATATGATTTGTTACAAATAAAACAAACTACTTAATGAGGAAAACATGAAAAATTTACTTAAACTTTCTGCCATTGCAATTTTAGCGGTAAGCGCAGTCTCTACTTTTGCATCAAACAAAGAACCTTACACTGAACAAGGTACGAATGCTCGTGAAATGACTGAGCAAAAACCGATTCACTGGATCTCTGTTGACCAATTGAAAAAAGAATTGGAAGGCAAAGCACCCATTAATGTGAGCTTCGACATTGACGATACTGTACTTTTCAGTAGCCCTTGTTTCTATCACGGCCAAGAAAAATACTCACCAGGTAAAAATGATTACTTAAAAAATCAAGATTTCTGGAATGAAGTGAATGCAGGTTGTGACCAATATTCTATTCCAAAACAAATTGCGGTGGATTTAATTAATATGCACCAAGCACGTGGTGACCAAATTTATTTCATTACCGGTCGTACAGCAGGCGATAAAGATGGTGTGACACCAGTGCTACAAAAAGCCTTTAATATTAAAGACATGCATCCTGTAGAATTCATGGGTGGTCGCAAACTTCCAACTAAATATAACAAAACACCGGGTATTATTGAGCACAAAGTGAGTATTCACTATGGTGACAGCGATGACGATATCCTAGCCGCAAAAGAAGCAGGTATTCGTGGTATTCGTTTAATGCGTGCCGCTAACTCAACTTATCAACCAATGCCAACCCTTGGTGGCTACGGCGAAGAAGTATTGATTAACTCAAACTACTAATCTTTATAAAAAAGTGCGGTTATTTTTGACCGCACTTTTCTTATCTAGTGAAAATCCTCTGAATTTTTAAAAAGTTTCTGGGAATATGCTAAAATTTTTGCGTTTCTAGGAGCCTATTTATGTCAGAACTCACGTCTAATCAATATTTAATCATCATTGCCGTGCTGGTTTTTATTAGCATTGTGATGCTTTTTCTATTAAGCCGCAGCAAACGAGATACACAAGAATTACAACAAGATCTCAATAAAACTATCGGCGATTACAATCAATTGGCTGAGCGTTTTGACTCCTTAAGTGCGGTCAAAAATCAATTAGAACAACAAGCCGTTAAAGTACAAACTCATGCGGAAGGTTTGCAAACTCGTCTTAATGAACGTGATGAAAAAATCCAATATTTAGAAAAAGAATTAGATGAAGAACAGCTCCGCCACGATCAAATTGGCGGGCAAATCACCGCATTAAAAGAACGATTTGGGATCGCGTCAGCACAAGCCGACAGTTTGCAAGGTCAATTACAACAAGCGCAAGAAAATGTGCTACGAAAAGAGCAAGAGCAGCAAAAAACGCAGGAAAAATTGACCGCACTTTCACAAGAATTAACGGAGTTGAAAACCACCCTTTCCGAAAAAGAAAAACATTTTGCTAAACAGCAACAACATATTGAGCAATCCAAACAACAGCTAGGCGTGGAATTCCAAAATCTGGCCAACCGCATTTTGGAAGAAAAAAGCCAATCCTTTAATCAAACCAATCAAACCGCATTGGAAACCTTGTTGAAGCCTTTTCGTGAACAAATCGAAGGCTTTCAAAAACGAGTCAATGAAATCCATTCGGAATCGGTGAAAGGCAATGCGGGTTTAGAAGCGGAAATCAAAAAGGTGTTGGAAATTGGCTTAAATATGT
>JAHZCF010000096.1 GCA_019423005.1 Haemophilus sp. | reverse complement strand
AAGGCTTGTTAAAACAATGGCAAGATCTCAATGTGATGAACTATGAGATGGAATCCGCCACATTATTCACAATGTGTAACGCCCTTGGCTTACGAGCTGGTATGGTGGCAGGTGTGATTGTGAACCGTACACAACAAGAAATCCCAAATGAAGCCACCATGAAAGATACGGAAGACAAAGCAGTATCAGTCGTAGTGGAAGCAGCAAGAAAATTGTTAGCGTAATATGTAAAAGGCGTTTTAATAAAAACGCCTTTATTTTTTCATTATATTAAAACAAGTGAATTCTGCTCGTCTCTGAAAATATTTTTATCTCAATATTCAATTTTTTCTCAAAATGCTACAAAAATGTGATGCACATCACAAAATTCACTCTCCTTTTTCATTAAAATTCTAGACAATATTTTTACTAGAAAGGATTCATTATGAGCAGTACAACAAATCTTTCATCAAGAATGAATGGTATGAATAGTAGTTATTCAACCGAAATCAAAAGTAAATATTTAAAATATCAGCTTCATTCTCTTATCGGTGTTTTTATTGGTTACATGTGTTACTACATTGTCCGTAATAACTTTGTTCTATCCACTCCCTATCTGGCAGAAAAATTAGAGCTTTCTAAGACGCAAATTGGTTTACTGACATCCTCTTTGCTGATTACATATGGGTGTAGCAAAGGCGCAATGAGTATCTTGGCAGATAAAGCTAATCCTCGCTACTTTATGGCTTTAGGGCTTCTTCTTTGTATTCTTATTAATATTATGATGGGGTTCTCAACAAGCTTCTATTTATTCGTAGGATTAGTCATTTTATTAGGGGTATTCCAGGGAATGGGGGTAGGTCCTTCAATTATTACAGTTGGATATTGGTATCCGCGTAGCCAACGTGGGAGAGCAAGTACAACTTGGAATGTATCACATAATTTAGGTGGTGGTATTGTGGCACCAATTGTAGGCGCTAGTCTTGCTTATCTCGGTTCTGAACAATGGGAAATTTCTACTTATGTTGTACCGAGTATCATTGCCTTAATTGGTGTTTTCCTTGTGTTATTTTTTGTGAAACGCCGTCCTGCTGAAGAAGGACTGCCAACCGTTGAGGAAATGTATAACGAAGAAACGGTTAATACAAAATTAAAAGGTCATTTATCTGAAAAACCAGAAAATATGACTGCATTCCAAATTTTTTATAAATTTGTCGTTAAAAACCCTAATTCTTGGTATCTCGTTGGTGTTGATATTTTCACCTATATGGTTCGTTTTGGTATGTTAACTTGGATTCCGCTTTATCTTCTTAAAGAAAAAGGTCTTACTAAAACAGATATGGGTGCTGCATTTATGATTTTTGAATGGGCAGCTATTCCATCAACGCTCATTGCTGGATGGTTAATTGATAAATTTTTCCGTGGAAAAATTATGTATTTACCAATGATTTGTATGACGATTGTTTTCTTCTGTGTATTCGGCTACATGAACTCAGAATCCATTTTTGCCATTATTTTATTCTCTGCAATAGTTGGGTGTTTGGTATATATTCCTCAATCTATGGTTGCAGTACAAGCAATGGAAGTTATTCCTAGTTTTGCATTAGGATCTGCAGTAGGGTTACGTGGATTTATGAGTTATATCGTTGGCTCCACATTTGGTACAACATTGTTTGGTTTTGTTGTGGATAAATTTGGTTGGAGTAGTGGATTCTATACCATCATGTGTGGTGCGGTGATGTGTTTTATTTTCTGCTATTTATCTCACCGTGGCTTGCAAAAAATTCTTAATATGCAATAAACAAAAAAGGCGTTTTGAATTAAAACGCCTTTTTTATTGAACCTTAACTATTTGCCCTTGCAAATAGCTGCGGCTTCTGCGACTAATTGGTCATCAGGTCGAACCCCAGTGTAGAGCTCAAATTGTTCGACAGCTTGTAGCACAATCACTTCTGCACCAGAAATTGTTTGTTTACCTTGCTTTTGAGCAAATTGGATAAACGGTGTTTCAGCAGGAATTGCCACCACATCAAAAGCGGTTTGAGCTTGTTGAATAAGATTTTCAGGAAAGGCGAGATTAAATTCTTCTTTTCCACCTTTCATCCCAATTGGCGTAACGTTGACTAAAATGTCTGCCGATTGATTGCCTAAAGATGGGATATATTCATAGTCATAAAGTGCGGCTAAATTTTTACCTGTTTTTTCATTTCGAGCAAAAATCTTAAGATGCTCAAATCCACTGTTTTTAAAGGCTGCGACGACGGCTTTTGTCATACCACCACTGCCTTGTACAATCACTCTACTCTTTTTATCTAATTGATATTCTTTGATAAGTTTAACAATGGCAATATAGTCAGTGTTGTAAGCACGAAGAAAACCTTGATCATTCACAATGGTATTCACAGACTGAATGGCTTGTGCAGAAGGGGAGATTTCATCTAAAAATGGCATGCAGCTTTCTTTAAAAGGCATTGAAACGGCACAACCTCGAATACCAAGTGCACGAATGCCTTTGACGGCGCTTTCAATATCCGTGGTAGTAAAGGCTTTATAGATAAAATTAAGCCCTAATTTTTGATACAGATAGTTATGGAATGTTGTACCAAAATTGCCAGGTCTGCCAGAAAGAGACATGCAAAGTTGGGTGTCTTTGTTAATCATATTTTGGTCTTAAATATTCAAATTTATATCATCATCGATAAGATATTGGTTTATTTCAATTTGGTCGGTATATATGATACTTTAATGAAGATACTGGGTGACGTATTACGCTAAACAGCACAAAAAGTGTAAAGAATGTCCCTGTATAAATTATATAAGTTAAGGATAGCAACCATATTACATTATCCCTAACAAATAATGTATTAGTTTTAGATTCTTCAAGATCCCAATTATATATGTATGTTAAAAACATACACATCGTTACAAGAAGCAGTGCTGATATAATAAAGCAAAATTTCATTAATATAGTTTTTTTTACACTTTTCTCTATTACCCTTCCACTATTAATAATTTCATTTTCCGACGAGTAAGTGAGCTTCAAAGTTAATGCTAGATAAATAGCAAACAGTGGAGCAATAATCATCGACAAATTTGAGATTATTTCAGATTGAAAGGAGTATATATGAGAATATACTCCTCTCCCCTTGACTAAATATTTATCGATAAATATTTCAAAGTTAGTTATTGGAACATCGTTAAAAAAAATAATTACAGATATGAATAATAGCAAAACAAATATGAAGCTATACGTAAAAAAAAACTCATTCATCGAAAGTTGTGGATACTTTTTTTCCTCAGTCATATGTTTTCCTTTTTGCAAATATTTTTAAATATTCAAATTTATATCATCATCGATAAAATATTGATTCATTTCAAAGGCTGGCTTCGCCGCTTTGTCTTTGCCGACAATACGAGCAGGCACACCTGCAGCGGTGGCATATTCAGGCACAGGTTGAAGTACAACAGAGTTGGCACCAATTTTGGCATATTTGCCCACTTCGATATTACCGAGAATTTTTGCCCCTGCTCCAATCATCACACCTTCTCGTACTTTTGGATGGCGATCGCCGGATTCTTTACCTGTACCACCGAGGGTAACACCTTGTAAGATAGACACATCATTTTCAATTACCGAAGTTTCGCCGACAACAATACCGGTAGCGTGGTCAAACATAATGCCGTGCCCAATTTTGGCCGCAGGATGAATATCCACATCGAAAGCCACTGAAATTTGATTTTGTAAATAAAGTGCGAGTGCTTTTCGATTTTGGTTCCACAAATAATGGGTAATTCGATAGCTCTGAATAGCGTGAAAACCTTTTAGATAAAGCAATGGTGTGGACCACAATTCCACAGCAGGATCGCGGTGGCGCACAGCTTTAATATCACAAGCAGCACAGTCAATGATATTGGGCTCGGCCTGATAGGCTTCTTCAATAATTTCACGTAGCGAAATTGCCGGCATGATCGGGTTAGCCAGTTTATTTGCAAGTAAATAACTCAAGGCACTGCCAAGATTTTGATGTTTTAAAATGGTGGAATGGAAAAAGCTTGCGAGCATTGGTTCGCATTCTGCTAATTCTTTTGCCTCTTGGCGAATGTGTTGCCATACTTCTAACGTCATTTTTTCTCCTTATTCGCCTTTTCGTTCACGACCTAATAAGCTCAGTGCGACTTCTTGTGCACTTTTACCACAAAAGAGCATTTGGTAAATTTGTTCTGTAATCGGCATTTCCACGTCTTGTCGTTGCGCCAATAAATAGGTTTCTTTGGTGTTATAAAACCCTTCCACCACCTGACCAATTTCATCCATGGCTTGTTGGCTATCAGTCCCTTTGCCAAGCATTAAACCAAATCGACGGTTACGGGATTGGTTATCGGTACAAGTGAGCACTAAATCACCTAAACCAGACATGCCCATAAAGGTTTGTGTATTCGCTCCCATGGCTACACCTAAGCGAGTAATTTCCGCAATTCCACGGGTAATCAATGCCGTTCTGGCATTGGCACCAAATCCCATACCATCTGAAATACCTGCGCCAATCGCAATTACGTTTTTAATGGCGCCACCTAATTGAACGCCAATCATATCTTGGTTTACATACACCCGAAAATGCTGACTGCAATGAATTCGCGCTTGAAATTCTAAGGCAAACTTTTCATTACGAGAGGCAAGGGTAATCGCTGTTGGTAAACCTTGAGCCAATTCTTTCGCAAAAGTGGGACCAGAAAGCACAGCGGTTGGAATTGCTTTACCTAAGGTTTCTTCCACTACTTCTTGTAGTAATCGGCCAGTGTTACGTTCTAATCCTTTAGTTGCCCAAATTAAACGATGATCAGGTTTTAAGTGCGGTCGAATTTTTAAGAGAATTTCGCCGAAAGCATGGCTTGGCACCACAATTAAAATGTCTTTCGATTGCTCAAGCGCCGTTTTCAAATCCAATTCTAAATGCAAACTTTCTGGAAATTCAATATCAGGTAGAAAACGGCGATTTTGACGTTCCTGTTGCATTTGATTAATGTGCTCGGGATTGTGCCCCCAAAGATAGGTTGGAGAGCCATTGCGAGAAAATGAGATAGCGAGTGCTGTTCCATAAGAACCGCAACCAAGAATGGTAATTGGAGATTGGGATGGGTTCATTTCAATCACCTTTAAAATAAAAGGGCAGACGGTATCGCCTGCCCTTATCACAATTAATGTTGGGTTTCCTGATTTTCTTCCGCTTCGGCTGCTGCTTGCTGCTTGTTCATGTAATCAATGAACAACGCATCGAAGTTTACTGGAGAAAGGTTTAATGCCGGGAATGTACCGCGATTTACTAAGTTAGAAATCAATTCACGTGCATAAGGGAAAAGCATATTTGGGCATTGAGATGTTAAGCAGTGTGCCATTTGAACATCTTCTAAACCGCTGATTGTAAATACGCCAGCTTGTTTTACTTCACAAATAAACGCCACATCACCAGAGTCTTCCATGGTGGTTTCTACGTTGATGTTTAACGTGACTTCGTATAAATCTTCACCCACTTGAACGGCTTCAGTGCTTAAATCAAAGCCGAGTTTTGGTTTCCATTCTTGGTGGAAAATATGAGGAAGATTTGGTGCTTCAAAAGAAACATCTTTTACATAAATACGTTGAATTTGAAGTACTGCTTCTTGTTGCTCTTCAGCTGCTACTTCAGGTTGTTGATTTTGTTCAGACATAGAGGATCCTTACTTATGTTTTTTTACTAATGGTAAATTTGCACCCGCCCAAGCAGTTAAACCGTCTTTTAATACATAGACTTTTTCAAAGCCTTGTTTAGTTAAAAGTTCTGCAGAGGTGGTAGAAGAAACACCGTTAACATCCACAATGATAACCGGTCTTTCTTTGTGATGTTCGATTTTGCCTACATTGTGATTTTTGATTTCAGTTGGAAGCAAGTTCACGCTGCCTATAATATGACCGCGTTGGAATTCATCGATAGGGCGTAAATCAATCACCACCGCTTCTTCGTTATTCATTAAATGAACGGCTTCAGGGTTGGTGATGACGCGATATTTTTGTGTCGCACTTTTAAAAAAGGTAAAAAGTGTCATGAAAAGGACAGCAAACCATGCGATCGTTAAAAAAGAGTGTTTTTGAGCAAATTCAATTGCTTGAGGCATAAATTCTTGCATGTTGTTCTCAACTTAATTTTTGATAATGAATAAGAGTTTATCTTCACATGAAATAAAGGCTTAAGTATAACCGCACTTTGGTTATCTTTCAAAAAAATTCTGAAGGAAACGTGGGGTTGGCGAAAGCTTATACAATCAAATAGGGAAAAACATGATCGGGATCATAAATCTATTATCTTAGTGTTTATTCTACATCTAATTAAGTAGAGAATAGCCAAGTTTAGATTATTTAACGTGAAAGGAGACAAGTATGAAATTAAAAAAATTAACAGCACTCATGATGCTGGGATTAGGTGTTTCGGTCGCACAAGCCGCGGAATTACCGAATATTACGATTTTAGCAACTGGTGGCACCATTGCTGGAAGCGGTGAAACCGCCGTTTCTTCTGCTTATAAAGCGGGGCAACTCAATGTTGAAGCGTTGATTGATGCCGTGCCTGAAATTAAGCAATTAGCCAATGTGAAAGGTGAACAAATTGTGAAAATTGGTTCACAAGATATGAGCGATGATGTGTGGTTAAAATTAGCAAAAGCGATTAATGCACAATGTAAGGAGACTGATGGTTTCGTGATTACTCATGGTACTGATACCATGGAAGAAACCGCTTATTTCTTAGATCTTACCGCGAAATGTGAAAAACCAATTGTATTAGTGGGTGCAATGCGTCCTGCGACAGAAAAAAGTGCGGATGGTCCGTTAAACCTTTATAACGCCGTCGTCGTGGCAACGGATAAAAAATCATCCGGTCGTGGTGTGTTAGTGGCGATGAATGGTGAAGTATTAGGTGCGCGTGATGTAACCAAAATGAGTACCACTGCAGTACAAACATTCCACTCACCAAACTATGGCACATTGGGTTATATCCATAACAGTAAAGTGGATTACGAACGTTCACCTGAAAGTAAACATACCGTAAACACACCATTTAACGTAGATAAATTAGACAGCTTGCCGAAAGTAGGCATTGTATATGCTTATTCTAATGCACCAATTGAACCATTAAATTCATTATTGGATGCGGGCTATCAAGGTATTGTTTCAGCGGGTGTGGGTAACGGTAACGTGAATGCTGCACACTTAGAACGTTTAGAAAAAGCGGCGAAAGATGGCGTTGTTGTAGTACGTTCATCTCGTGTACCAACAGGCTACACCACACGTGATGCTGAAGTAGATGATTCTAAATATGGTTTTGTGGCTTCAGGTACATTGAATCCGCAAAAAGCACGTGTGTTATTGCAATTAGCCTTAACACAAACAAAAGATCCAAAAGTGATTCAACAATACTTTGAGGACTTCTAGGAAAGTCATTGAAAGTGCGGTCAGAATTTGAATCAAATTTTAACCGCACTTTCGGATAAAATAGATTAATCCAATTAATAAATATAGATAATGCACTAGTTTGTTGTTAATATATGTTCCGGAATTATTTTTAAAATTAATATGGAGAAAATATTATGATTTGGGCTCAACTTTTAGTCGTCCTACTCTTTATTTACCTAGGGGCTAGATTAGGCGGTATTGGTATCGGTTTCATGGGGGGGATGGGTGTTGTTGCACTTTCACTACTTGGCTTAAAACCGGGTGCTATTCCGTTTGATGTAATTTCAGTTATCATGTCTGTAATCATGGCGATTGCGGCAATGCAAGTTGCGGGTGGTATGGATTTCTTAGTAAAAATGGCTGAAAAAATCCTACGTAAAAATCCAAAATACATCACTTTCCTTGCGCCAACGGTGACTTATTTTATGACTGTACTTGCAGGTACTGGTCACACCGCGTTCTCAACACTTCCAGTGATTGCTGAAGTGGCAAAAGAACAAGGCATTCGTCCTTCACGTCCACTTTCTATTGCGGTTATCGCTTCACAAATTGCGATTACAGCGTCTCCAATTTCTGCTGCGGTGGTATTTCTTTCTGCTGAATTAGAGAAAAACTTTGGTTTAAGTTACTTACAATTATTAGGTATTTGGATCCCAACTACTTACGCAGCATGTATGATTACTGCGGTGATTTGTAACTTCCTTGGTAAAGATTTGAAAGATGATGAAGTTTACCAAGATCGTCTAGCAAAAGGTTTAATTACTATGCGTGGTGAAATGCAAATTGAGATCAAACCTTATGCAAAACGTTCTGTTGCAATTTTCCTTATCGCGATTTTAGTGGTCATGCTTTATGCAACTGCAATCAGTAAAACAGTTGGTTTAATTCAAAACCCAATTCTTTCTCGTGATAACGCCATTATCTCTTTTATGCTTGCAACTGCAGCCATTATCACTATGGCATGTAAAGTGGATACCGCAAAAATTACCAATGCAGCAACCTTTAAATCAGGTATGTCAGCGGTAATTTGTGTGCTTGGTGTAGCATGGTTAGGTAATACTTTCGTTGAAGGTCATATCGATCAAATTAAAGCGGTATCAGCTGAGTTCTTACAACAATACCCTTGGAGTTTAGCGGTTATCTTGTTCTTTGCAAGTACCTTACTTTACTCACAAGCTGCAACTGCAAAAGCATTATATCCAACTGCAATTTTATTAGGTGTTTCTCCAGAAGCAGCGATTGCAGCATTTGCTGCAGTATCAGCATTATTTATCCTTCCTACTTACCCAACCTTAATTGCGGCAGTAGAAATGGATGACACTGGTTCAACTCGTATCGGTAAATATGTATTCAACCACCCATTCTTAGTGCCGGGTGTGATTGCAATCAGTTTATCTGTATTATTCGGTTTCTTAATGGCGGGTGCAGTTTTATAATCTTCCATTAAGCTAACATAAATGAAAACCATCTTGTCTGCGGATAAGATGGTTTTTTAATGGGGAACTTCTTCTCGCTGTGATACTCTAAAGGGCAACCTATTTTTATATATAAGGACAACTAATGAAGTTATTTAAAATCCTTTTTGCTGCATTAATTGCTTATGTGCCAACAGCATGGTCTGCGGTGGATTATAATATTAAATACAGTTCCAATTATTTAATGCCGGCGTATGTGCATTTTAAAGCTGATGGCTCACAGTATTCAGTCAATGCGAAAATTAATATTCCGTTGTACAACATTGTGTTTACTTCTCGTGGTTCACAAAATGCGAGTCAATTTAAAATGGTGAATTATCAAGATGTGCGTAATGGTAAAACATATGCAATTTCTAAAATTTCACCAACAACAATTGAATACGGTAAAGTGAAAAATGGATTAGAAACCGAGCCGTTAAAATTACCAACTTTTGATTTATTCACCATGGCATTTCAGTTGAGTTATTACGATAAATTGCCAACCAGTTTCCAAATTACAAATGGTAAAAAACTTTACCCAATGG
Organism: Haemophilus sp.; assembly: GCA_019423005.1. GTDB lineage: Bacteria > Pseudomonadota > Gammaproteobacteria > Enterobacterales > Pasteurellaceae > Haemophilus_D. The sequence goes on along the minus strand of JAHZCF010000096.1, from coordinate 11,539 downwards.
AAAATGTGAATGTGAAGAAAGTAGAAAAACAGATTCAATATAACAAGCAAACTGTCACGGAAATTACCTATTCATTTAAAACCGGTAACAAAGACATTATGGTGAAGAAATTCTCAGGTGAACAATTTCCACGTTATATCAAATACACCAGAGATGGTGATGATTATGAGTTAGAGTTTGATGAGTTTGTTAAATAACATCTGATGAGAAAAAGAAGCCACGCAAGACTGCGTGGCTTCTTATTTTATTGCTTATTGCGCATACATAAATACTTGAGCGAGGAGGAGTATCGATGAGATAACAAACTGACAGCCTACGATTGGCATGACAAATTTCAACCATTTGTTGAATGGAATACCAAGCATTTGTAACGTAACAAGGACTAATCCTGTTGGTGCAAGGAACAACATAATATATTGCCCCCAGTTGTAGGCTGATACGACGATGTCTCTTGGAATGCCAACGGTATCAGCTAGCGGAGCCATAATTGGCATAGCGAGTACGGCAAGACCGGAAGATGAAGGTACAACTAGCCCTAAGAAGATGAAGATAAGGAGCTGACCAATAATAAAGACGCCGCCATTCATTCCATCGACAAGATGTGTCATATAATCGAGAATCGTGTCAGAAATCATCCCTTGTTCCAGAATGATATTGACTGCTCGAGCGAGTCCGATAATCAATGCGACGCCGACTAATTCAGAAGCACCATGAGTAAAGCCATTTACGACATCTTTTTCAGGCAATCCACTGATAAACATAATAATGATGGTAATGGCTAGGAAGGAAGCCGCCATTTGAGGGAACCACCAGCCCCCAAACATCACCCCCCATACCATGAGAGGAAAGGCGCCACTAAATAGAATCAGAATCAGTTTTCTTCTAAAGGTAAATTCAACGGTTGCATTCGGATCAATATCTTTCATATAGAGATCATAGAAGGCCTGGCGATCGTCATAAGTATAAGAAAATTCAGGATTGGCACGCAGTTTTTTACAGTACCAATACATATAGGCTATTACACAGGTTCCACCAAGAATAAGTCCCAGTGTGCGGAATCCCATCCCTTCAGTAAATGGAATCCCTGCAGCGTTTGAAGCAATAACAACAGAGAATGGATTGATTGTTGAGAAGGCTGTGCCCATTGATGCGGCAAGGAATATGGCACCAACACAGACAATAGAATCATAGCCTAAGGCTAAAAAGACAGGAACAAGAATTGGGTAGAAGGCTACCGCTTCTTCCTCAATACCACAAGCCGTACCGCCTAACAGCATTAACACGCAGACAGCAAAGACAACAGAGAATTCATTTCCTTTTGTTTTCTTGGTGAGAGACATTAATCCGGCATTGAATGCTCCTGTTTTGTTTATCACACCAATCATACCACCGAGTATGAAGATAAAAATCATAATATCCGCGACTTCAATGGTGCCATCCACCATGGCGTGAATCATATCAGTAATGCCTTTTTCGTGTTGTTCAATGCGTTGATAGGTATCGGGGATAGCAATCGGCTTTTTGATAATGCCGTTGGTGAAATGAGAAAGTTGAATTTTGATATTGAGTTGATTAAGGGTTTGTTCTGTTGCTGGATAGCTTTGATCGGGAATTCCGTGGGTTTTGACAATAAAGTGATTTTCGGTGCTGTCGTAGGAAAGTTTAGAGTAGGACCCTGAGGGAATAAGCCAAGTAAGACCAATAGCAATAAGAAGAATAATAAAGAGAATGCTAAATGCGGAAGGGAATTTCATCTTTTTCTTTGATGCTTCCATTATGGAGAACTCCTTGTGTTCGGATTAATCAATAAGCCGAGCGCGTATTCTACACAAAATGAGCAAAAAAGCAAAGTGTGATTTTTGAAAGAATGCAATAATAACGGGGTAAGCAATCGTTTACTTAAGCCGGGGTTTGTTGTGAGTAAGCCTAGCTTAAGTCTATTTTATTTAGGCAAATTGAGTAATTTTTTCACTCAAATCATCCAACATTTCATAACGTTTTCGGTACATGGAACGTTTTTTGCTGGCGATTTCTTCCAGCGGTTTGCGGGCACTTTCAAGCGGTAATTGCCAATATTGATCTTTTAATTGCCCTTGGTTTTCTTGCCAGAATTCATCGTAGTTGAATAGGATTTTACTGCGTGCAGATAGGCGATATTTACCTTGTGAAGTGTGAGGGATACCGATTAATTCACATTGCCATTTTTCAGCTAACAAGCGGAAAACATTCATCAACATAAACATTGGACGAACACCGTGTAATTCTTTTGTGGCTTGTTTCACAGCTTCTTGCGCCTCTTCATAAGAAGGACCTTGAATGGAGGCAATGAGTAATTTATTTGGTTTTAAGAAGGTGAAAGAAGCATCATAAATGCTACGCCCATCATTGTCTTTTAAGTTAATGGAAAAATAACCTTCAAAAGGGTCAATCTGGTTGATATTGAAATAAATACCAAGTTGATCCGTTAATTGTGCTAATAAAAGGGATTTTTCTTGGAGTAGTTTTTTACAAAATTCTACGCCCATTTTTTCTTCAAGCATTAGCAGATTATTGGTAATGGCATTGAGTCGATCGGTTGCAGAAAAACGTTTGTCACAATAGGTGGCAAGCAATGCATTAAAACGATATGGATTTTGTTGAAAAAGCGGAATCCAGGTTTGATTATCATTTAAGAAATCAACCAAAGCATCACATTGTTTTTTAAATAAAAATTTACGTCCGTAATAACGGGCTTTATCCCTTAATTGTTTTTTTAATGGATGATTACAAGAATCGGGCAGTAATTCTTGAAAGGTCGCGAAAGTAATAGTTTGTTTTGCTGTCATAATGGATAAAGTGCGGTTATTTTTTCAAACGTTTTTTATTGGGTAAAATCATGCTGATTTTTGACCGCACTTATTGTACCTGTATTCCATGGTTTTTCCAATTAAGCATCAATAAAGGTGGTTCTTTACTTGCCTATTTCTCGATTTGTCCTTAATATGCCAAATCCTACCTTGAATTTATGCAACTCATCCCCATATTCAATAAAATTATAGAATTGATGTAAGAGAGATAATTATGAACGCCAAAAGAACTCAACAACGTACACTTCCTGTGTTGCCATTACGGGATGTTGTCGTTTTCCCTTATATGGTGATGCCACTTTTTGTTGGGCGCGCAAAATCGATTAGTGCCCTTGATGAAGCCATGAATGAGGGCAAACAATTATTATTGGTGTCACAAAAGCAAGCGGATTTGGAAGAACCTACCGTTGATGATGTATTCGATGTCGGGACGATTGCGAATATTATTCAACTATTAAAATTGCCAGACGGCACGGTGAAAGTGTTGGTGGAAGGGCAACAACGCGCGAAAATTAATCAATTAAATGATGGTGAAGACCATTTTTCAGCGGAAGTCACACCGATTGAAACCACGTTTGGTGATGAAAAAGAATTAGATGTGGTGAAGGCAGCTGTTTTAAATGAATTTGAAAGCTATCTTCAACTTAATAAAAAAATTCCTGCAGACGTTTTAGGTGCACTTCAACGCATTGATGATGCAGATCGTTTAGCAGATACCATGGCTGCGCATATCCCAGTAACTGTTCGTCATAAACAAAGTGTGTTAGAGCTTGCAGATGTACAAGAGCGTTTGGAATATTTGCTCGGTATGATGGAATCTGAAGCGGATATTCTTCAAGTTGAAAAACGCATCCGTGGCCGTGTGAAAAAACAAATGGAGAAAAGCCAGCGTAACTATTATCTTAGCGAACAAATCAAAGCGATTCGCAAAGAAATGGACGAAGGCGAAAGCGAAGATACCATTGATGAAGTTGAACAACTTCGTCAAAAGGTTGAAGCGGCAGGTATGCCGGCAGATGTGCGCGAAAAAGTAGAGAGTGAGTTACAAAAACTCAAAATGATGTCAGCGATGTCTGCGGAAGCAACGGTGGTGCGTAGCTATGTTGAGTGGATGCTTCAAGTACCATGGCATAAACGTACTAAAGTGAAGAAAGATATCGCAAAAGCACAACAAGTCTTAGATGCAGATCACTATGGTTTAGAACGTGTGAAAGAACGCATTTTAGAATACCTTGCAGTGCAAGCACGTCTAAACAAAATCAAAGGTCCAATCCTTTGCTTAGTAGGGCCACCGGGGGTAGGTAAAACCTCACTGGGTCAATCTATTGCGAATGCAACAGGTCGTAAATATGTGCGTATGGCATTAGGTGGAGTACGTGATGAAGCAGAAATCCGTGGTCACCGTAAAACCTATATTGGTGCATTGCCGGGTAAATTGATTCAAAAAATGGCAAAAGTTGGCGTGAAAAACCCACTCTTCTTGCTTGATGAGATTGATAAAATGTCTTCGGATATGCGAGGTGATCCTGCGTCAGCCTTGTTAGAAGTGCTTGATCCAGAACAGAATACTACCTTCAACGATCATTATCTTGAAGTGGACTACGATTTGTCTGATGTGATGTTTGTGGCAACCTCAAATTCCATGAATATTCCAGGTCCATTGCTAGATCGTATGGAAGTGATTCGTCTTTCTGGTTATACCGAAGATGAAAAACTCAATATTGCGATGCAACATTTGTTACAAAAACAAATTGAACGTAATGGATTGAAAAAAGGCGAATTAACCATCGAAGAAAGCGCCATTTTAGATATTATCCGTTATTACACCCGTGAAGCTGGTGTGCGCGGATTAGAGCGTGAGATTTCTAAAATCTGTCGTAAAGCAGTGAAGAATTTATTGGTCAATCCAAAAGTGAAATCCATTACCGTTAATTCAGACAACTTGCATGACTATCTTGGTGTGAAACGTTTTGAATTTGGTAAAGCGGATACCCAAAACCGTGTGGGCGAAGTAACTGGACTTGCGTGGACAGAAGTGGGCGGTGACTTACTGACTATTGAAACTGCATCAGTGGTGGGCAAAGGTAAATTAACCTTCACTGGTTCATTAGGCGATGTGATGAAAGAATCTATCCAAGCAGCGATGACAGTAGTCCGTGCACGTGCGGAAAAATTGGGTATCAATTCTGAATTCCATGAAAAACGTGATATTCATATTCACGTGCCAGATGGTGCCACACCAAAAGATGGTCCAAGTGCAGGTATCGCAATGTGTACCGCATTGGTTTCTTGCTTAACGGGTAACCCAGTTCGTGCCGATGTCGCGATGACAGGTGAAATCAGCCTACGCGGTAAAGTATTACCAATCGGTGGATTGAAAGAAAAATTACTTGCGGCACATCGTGGTGGTATTAAAACTGTATTGATTCCAAAAGATAACGTGAAAGATTTGGAAGAAATTCCAGATAACGTAAAAGAAAATCTTGCGATTCATGCGGTAGAAACCATTGATGAAGTGTTAGGCTTAGCGTTAGAGAATCCACCGGAAGGCATTGAATTCGTGAAAGTGGAAACGAAAGCGAAAGCACCACGCCGTAAAGCTGCGACTAAAACAGCAAGAGCGGTCAATTAATGACTCATTTTTAGGGCTTGTGAAAACAAGCCCTTTTGACTTTTAATTATGCAAAAATTTCCCCCTCTTTCCCTTTATGTACATATTCCTTGGTGTGTGCAGAAATGCCCTTATTGTGATTTCAATTCGCATGCACAAAAAGGCACAATTCCTGAACAAGAATATGTGCAACATCTGATAGCGGATCTTGAGGCAGACTTAGAGAAATATCAGGCTAGTATTCAAAATCGTCCACTTCATTCAATTTTTATTGGTGGTGGCACGCCGAGTTTATTTTCAGCGGAAAGTATCAAGTTGTTATTGGCAGAAATTCAACGTCGCATTCCTTTTTCAGAGAATATAGAAATTACCATGGAAGCTAATCCTGGCACTGTCGAAGCGGAGCGTTTTAAAGGCTATGTGGATGCTGGTGTAACACGTATTTCCATGGGCATCCAAAGTTTTAATGACGATAAATTACAACGTTTAGGGCGTATTCATAATGCAGCGGAAGCTAAAAGTGCGGTTAGTTTGGCGAAAGTTTCAGGCTTGAAAAGTTTCAATTTGGATTTAATGCACGGCTTGCCAAATCAAACACTTGAGGAAGCTCTAGATGATTTGCGACAAGCCATTGAGCTTGCTCCGCCACACCTTTCTTGGTATCAGCTCACCATTGAACCCAATACCATGTTTGCTTATCGTCCGCCTACATTGCCGGATGATGATGAGCTTTGGGATATTTTTGAGCAAGGCCACCAGCTTTTAACCGAAGCGGGTTATCAACAATATGAAACATCTGCTTATGCAAAACCGGGTTTTCAATGTCAGCATAATTTGAATTATTGGCGATTCGGGGACTATTTGGCGATAGGCTGTGGTGCACATGGAAAACTGACTTTTCCTGATGGCGATATTTTACGTTTTTCTAAAACGAAGCATCCAAAAGGCTACTTGCGTGGTGAATACCTTTATGAAGAAAAAAACGTGGAAAAAAATGACCGCGCTTTTGAGTTCTTTATGAATCGTTTTCGTTTATTGGAATCGGTGCCTAAACAAGAGTTTGAGTATTACACGGGACTTTCGCAAAGTGCGGTCAAAAATCAAATTGATTTTGCTATTCAACAAAATTATATCGTGGAAACACTGGATTTTTGGCAGATCACCGAACACGGCAAATTGTTTTTGAATGAGCTGTTAGCTCTTTTTTTAGATGAATAAAATTTTTTCATCATCATGAATAAATTTTTACACTTGTTTATTTAATAGTGTCGTATTAAAGTAAAGCAAACGTTTACGTTGTATCCACGATTTAAAAGGGAGAGAAAAATGGACCAATTAGAAATGAAAAAATTAGCGGCACGTGCGGCGTTAAAATATGTTAAGCCCGATACCATTGTTGGCGTGGGAAGTGGTTCAACAGTGAATTGTTTTATTGAAGCCTTAGGAGAATTAAAAGATCAAATTCAAGGCGCGGTAGCAGCATCTAAAGCCTCAGAAGAATTATTACGTAAACAGGGCATTGAAGTGTTTAATGCTAACGATGTATCCAGTTTAGATATTTATGTGGATGGCGCAGATGAAATCAATCCACAAAAAATGATGATCAAAGGCGGCGGTGCGGCACTGACTCGTGAAAAAATTGTGGCCGCTTTAGCAAAAAAATTTATTTGTATCGTGGATTCTAGTAAACAAGTGGATGTGTTAGGCAGCACATTCCCATTGCCAGTAGAAGTGATTCCAATGGCTCGTTCACAAGTTGGTCGTAAATTAGTTTCTCTTGGTGGCGCGCCAGAATATCGTGAAGGCGTGGTGACTGATAACGGTAACGTGATTTTAGATGTACATAACTTCGCCATTTTAAATCCAGTGGAAATGGAAAAAGAATTGAATAACATAGCCGGTGTGGTAACAAATGGTATTTTTGCCTTACGTGGGGCGGATATTGTGATTGTTGGTACACCAGACGGCGCAAAAATTATTGATTAATAAAAATAAGGAAGCAAACATGACAAACAAAGTCTCACTCGACAAATCAAAAATTAAATTTGTGCTATTAGAAGGCGTGCACCAAAGTGCATTAGATACCTTGCATGCGGCGGGCTACACTAATATCGACTTTTACAAAAAAGCTTTAGATGGTGATGAGCTAAAAGAAGCGATTAAAGATGCGCATTTTATTGGCTTACGTTCACGTACCCAATTAACTGCAGAAATGATTGAAGCTGCACCGAAGCTTATTGCTATTGGCTGTTTCTGTATCGGTACCAACCAAGTGGATCTTAATGCAGCAAAAATGCGTGGGATTCCAGTATTTAATGCACCGTTCTCCAATACACGTTCTGTAGCTGAATTAGTGTTGGGTGAGATTTTGCTCTTAATGCGCAATATTCCTCAAGCGAATGCAGATGTGCATCGTGGTTTATGGAATAAATCGGCAGTGGGGTCTCATGAAGTGCGTGGTAAAAAACTCGGTATTGTGGGTTACGGCCATATCGGTTCGCAATTAAGTATTATTGCGGAATCTCTAGGGATGGAAGTATATTTCTACGATATTGAAAATAAATTACCATTGGGTAATGCAAAACAATTACATACACTTGAAGAGTTATTGGGCTCTTGTGATGTGATTTCGCTTCATGTACCAGATTTACCTTCAACTCGTAATTTAATGAGTGCTGAACGTATTGCACAATTAAAACAAGATTCTATTTTAATCAATGCAGCACGTGGTACGGTAGTGGATATTGATGCTTTAGCAGCTGCGCTTGAGCAAGGTAAAGTTCGTGGTGCAGCGGTTGACGTATTCCCTGTTGAACCTGCTTCAATCAATGAAGAGTTTATTTCTCCATTACGTAAATTCGATAATGTGATTTTAACCCCGCATATCGGTGGTTCAACCGCGGAAGCACAAGAAAACATTGGTTTTGAAGTCGCGGGTAAATTTGTGAAATATTCAGATAACGGCTCAACTCTTTCTTCCGTGAATTTCCCAGAAGTTTCTTTACCAGAACACGTCAGTGCAAAACGTTTACTTCACATTCACGAAAACCGCCCAGGTGTATTAAACAAACTGAACCAAATTTTCGTCGAAGCCAATCTCAATATTGCAGCGCAATATCTGCAAACCGATCCGAAAATTGGTTATGTTGTGATAGATGTTGAAACAGATGATGCATCACCATTGTTAGCCAAACTCCGTGAGATTGAAGGCACAATTAAAGCACGTGTGCTGTATTAATGTGAAAAATTAAGCAAAAATTGACCGCACTTTGTGCGGGATGCAAAGCAAAATGGGCAAAGTAAGTTATTTTACTTTGCCCATTTTTATTAACTGTTTGCAGATAACATTTATTTGATCATGGCCTTAAATAGATTACGGCGATCAGAATTAAATGTCGGCTGTGCGGTTGGGATGGATAAAACCATACGCAAACAATCTTGTGTAAGTTGAACCGCTTGTTCGTTAGTCAGATTCGGGTCGAGTGGTGAATGTAAAGAGCAACTTAAATATTGCGGTACATTTTCAACACTACTAACGGTGAAAGTGAGTGCTTTGTACGGTAGTTGTACAGTGAGTTTATCACCTAATTCACGTGGTTCCCATTGTTGTTGAGGGCCAGGTAGAATCACCACACTCATCATCCACGGGGTTAATACTGTGCCAATCCATTGGTCTTCGAATAAAACAAATTTAGGGCAGAAACATTCGACGCCTTTGTGATAAAAAGGGAGATCTTGCATTTCAGGTACAATGTTTTGCATTTCGGCAAGGAAAATCTCCGTTGGGTTTTCTTCAAAGCCAGTAACAGAGGTTAAAAGTGCGGTAGAGTTTTCAGGTGTTTTTTCGTGTCGATACATGGTTTATTTTTCACATAAAACTTAATCAAATTAAAGCACGCATCAAAAGATGCGTGCTATGAGTGATTGGCTATTAAATTCCTTGCTATTCTAAATAGCGGGCGTTAAGCCGTATTCCTTAATGACTTGATTTAACGTTTCAAAAACCTTTGGCAACACGTTTTTTATCGTTTCCGTTAAACCAATTCCAGACTCTAGCGACTCTGGTTGGATGCCGATGAGACAAAGGTGTTTGGGAAATTCGTCCGTTAATTTCATTGCAGAAAGTACATCACAAATGCCGAGTTGGTGTGGCGAAATTTTACGAGAGAAAAAGGTTGGTACTTGCTCGTCATGTAACACGACAATCTCACCTGGCTGTTTATTAGCAAGCACGGCATCGACAATAATCAAATGCTCGCGATTTGCCATCGCATCCAGTAATTCCATGCCACAAGTACCACCATCGATGACGTCAAAGTGCGGTTGAATTTCAGGGCGTTTTTCAAGCTCCTGCACAACACGCACACCGACACCTTCATCGCTTAACAAAATATTGCCAACGCCAAGAATTAATGGCTTCATTACAACACCTTCACTTCAGTCACTTCACCGCTTTCGGTATTAACGACATGCACGGCACAGGACATACAAGGGTCGAAAGAGTGAATGGTTCTGACCACTTCTAACGGTTTAGTTGGATCTGCCACCGGTGTACCAATAATGGAAAGCTCATAAGGGCCCATTTGGTCTTGTTCGTTACGTGGACCTGCATTCCATGTAGATGGTACAACTGCTTGGTAGTTTTCAATGCGACCGTCTTTGATCACAACCCAGTGAGAAAGCATACCACGTGGTACTTCACCGAAACCAACACCACGGAATTCACCGCTTGCTGGAATATCTGTTTTGATATACGCCGTCATATCACCTTTAGCGATATTATCAATGAGCATTTGCCATTGAGCACTTAAAATGTCGTTGATCGCACAGCAATGCACGGTACGACCGATAATACGTCCAAGGGTAGAATGTAATTGATCGGTGGTTAACGTGTTACCAGTCAATTTTTCATAAATGCCTTTTAATTCATTGAAGTGGTTGACAGTTGGCGTGTCATTCGCAGCCAAACCACACATTAAATAGGCGAGAGGACCCACTTCGACAACTTTACCGTAGAAGGTTGGTGCTTTTACCCAAGAGTATTTACCATCATCTTGCCAGCCGGTATATTTCGGACGAGTTAAGCCTGCCCAAGGTTCTAATGGCTCATCATCTTCGTACCAAGCGTGTTTACCACTCTCTTTAATGCCTTTTACAACGAACTCATCTTTTTGTTGGTCGATTGCACGGAAAGTCGATAAATCGCCGTTTTCGATATAACCACCTTTTAACATGAATTTAGAGTTATCTGCATCAATTGGGTATTCTGGTACAGATAAGTAGTTGCCTGATGTTTTACCTAAGCTTAACCATTCAGGATAGTAAGCCGCAAATACTGCCGCATCTACTTTATACACTTGGTTAATGAAGTCAGTTAAGCGATCGATACAAGCTTTCACGAACATGAGACGTTCTTGGTTTAGTACCGCTTGGGAATCTAAGTTAATTGGGTTTGCTACGCCACCAATCGCCAAGTTTTGAATATGTGGTGTTTTACTACCGAGTAATGCCACTACGCGGTTAGCATCACGTTGACATTCAAGGGCTTGCAAATAGTGTGCGACGGCAATGAGGTTGACTTCTGGTGGAAGTTTCATTGCTGCATGACCAAAATAACCGTTAGCGAAAATACCAAGTTGTCCGCTATCCACTAATGCTTGGATTTTTTTCTGTACGTTGCGGAATTCGTTAGCACTGTTTAATGACCATGTAGAGACACCTTTTAGCATGTCTGCTGCTTTTTCAGGATCAGCTTTTAGCGCTGCGGTGATATCTACCCAGTCCATCGCGGAGAGTTGATAGAAATGTACGATATGGTCGTGAATGCTGTGTGCAGCAAGAATCATGTTACGAATGTACTGTGCATTGACGGGAACTTTAGCACCAATAGCATCTTCTACGGCACGTACGCTGATAATCGCGTGTACTGTGGTACATACGCCACAGATACGTTGCATAATCATCCATGCATCACGTGGGTCGGCACCTTTTACGATATTTTCCATACCGCGCCACATGGTACCGGATGACCAAGCATTGGTGACAACACCGTTTTCAATTTCGCAATCAATACGTAAATGAC
>JAHZCF010000095.1 GCA_019423005.1 Haemophilus sp. | reverse complement strand
AATAATGAATTGGTACTGATTGGACGAAATGACAATCTTGCTCACGATAGACCAAGTACCGAGACGTTATTAAAACAAGTGAATACTGACTTACCAATTATTCTATTGGATCACCGTCCAACAGATATCGAAAAACATGCTTCACTCCCGCTTGATATCCAAGTTTCAGGGCATGCGCATAAAGGGCAAGTATTCCCTGCTAGTTTGATCACAAAAATGATGTATCGTTTGGATTATGGTCATGAAAAAATTGGCAACCCACATTTTTTTGTCACTTCTGGTTACGGCTTCTGGGGCATCCCTATGCGCTTAGGTTCACAGTCTGAAGTAATTATTATTGACGTGAAAGGGAAATAAAAAAGAGCGGTCAAAAATGACCGATCTTTTATTATCAATGAAATCTTAAGAACACACTACTTTCACCGCTAAGCCACCTTTCGATGTTTCGCGATATTTGGCATTCATGTCTTTACCTGTTTCATACATGGTTTCGATCACTTTATCCAAGGTTACGCGAGGATTAGTGGTTCGGCGTAATGCCATACGGCTAGCGTTAATCGCTTTTACTGAAGCAATGGCATTACGTTCAATACAAGGTACTTGTACTTGACCACCAACCGGATCGCAAGTTAAGCCAAGATTATGTTCCATCGCAATTTCAGCTGCGATACACACCTGTACTGGTGTACCACCTAAGATCTCAGTTAAACCTGCGGCAGCCATTGAACATGCCACACCCACTTCACCTTGGCAGCCGACTTCAGCCCCCGAAATAGATGCATTCATCTTATAAAGGGAACCAATCATACCGGCAGCCAATAAGTAACGTTCTATGACTTCTGGCGTTAAAGGTGCAACAAATTTTTCATAATAAGAAAGTACCGCCGGCACGATACCACACGCACCATTAGTTGGCGCGGTTACGACGCGACCACCTGCCGCATTCTCTTCATTCACTGCAAGGGCAAACATATTCACCCAGTCGATCACATACATTGGGTCATGGGCTAAACGGCCGCTATTCGCCTCCAAGAGACGATAAAGTGATGGCGCACGACGAGCCACTTTTAAAGGCCCTGGTAACACACCTTCTGTTTTAATACCATGTTCAATACAATCTTTCATGGTTTTCCAAACATTCTGTAAATGTGCTTCAACCTCTTTTTTATCACGCAATGCTAATTCATTTTTCATCATCACTGTTGAGAGCATTAAGCCACTCTCCTGACAATGTTTCAAAATATCTTCAGCATGTTGATAAGGATAAGGCACAGTCGCCGGATTTTTTTCCTCTTGACCAAAATGTGCCTCATCCACGATAAAACCACCACCAATAGAGTAATAGGTTTGACGGTAAAGCACATTACGTTCAGCATCTAATGCAGTAATGGTCATACCGTTTTCATGTAATGATAAAAAGGAATTATGGAATACCATATTGGCATCCCAATCGAAATTAACCGTTTTTTTGCCCTGTACAATCGACAGTTTTTTGGTTTGTTTAACCTGTTCGATAAAGGTTGGGATTAAATCAATATCCACATCATGCGGTAGATAACCGGCCAATCCCATAATGATCGCAATATCTGTATTATGGCCAAGCCCCGTCATTGAGAGAGAGCCATACACATCAACGTGCAAGGTTGCTGCATCATTAAATTTACCTTGCTCGATTAAATCGTCAATAAACTGTTTGCCTGCTTTCATCGGGCCGACAGTATGGGAGCTGGATGGCCCAACCCCCACTTTAAACATATCAAATACACTAATCATATTATTTTAAATCCTAAGCTAAACTAAAAAGCCGCTTATAATAATCCATATACGACCGCGGAGATAGCAATTAATCCCATAACTGTAACAAATACATTGCTAAAGCGACCTTGATAGCGTTTCATTGCTGGAACATTGCGGATCGCATACATAGGCATAATGAAAAGGATCATCGCAATGATTGGGCCCCCAAGGGATTCAATCAAACCTAAAATACTTGGGTTAATAATCGCTACGCCCCATAAAGTCAGTAAGAAGAAAACTGCAGTACCGTAATTTAATTTTTTACGATTCACACTTTCACCTTTCATTTTGAGGTATAAACCTTCTAAACCTTCACGCGCCCCTAAATAATGACCAAAGAATGAGCTTGTAATCGCGAAGAAAGCCACTAATGGTGCGAAATAAGAAATATATGGGTTATCAAATTTGTTCGCAAGATAAGACAAAATACTAATATTTTGTGCTTTTGCTTCTAATAACTCTGCTGGTGTTAAGGTTAATACACAGCTAAATACAAAGAACATCACAAAGAACAGTAATACGGTTGAAGTGCCTTTTTCTGTACGACCGATGTGATATTCCGTTGTATTAAAATCTTTATATTCACGTTGTTGAGAAAGCGTGAAAGACGAAATTGCCGGAGAATGGTTAAAAGAGAAAACCAATACAGGGATAGTTAACCACAATGTTGTGATAAAGCCACCAGCAGTCGGAAGTTCATAAAGCATTGAAGCATTCCATTGCGGAATGAGATAAATCGATAGCGCAAAAAGAATCAACACCAATGGGTAAACCAGTAATTCGGTGATTTTCAACATCACTTTTTCACTGAACAACATCACCGAAATCAATACTGCAATTAACACAAAAGACAGAATAACACGGTTTGGTGAAGCCATGCCTAATTGGTTGACGATAAAAGAATCAACCGTATTAGTGATTCCATTTCCATAAATCAATAAAATTGGGAAGATCGCAAAGAAATATAATAAGGTAATTAATTTCCCTGCAGTCGGGCCGAAATGTTCTTCTACTACTTCGGTAATATCACTGCCTGGTTTAGAAGAAGACAACACGAAATAAGCCAAACCACGATGCGCAAAATACGTCATCGGTCCAACTAAAACCGCCATCACAATCAAAGGCCAAAAGCCGCCCATCCCTGCATTGATTGGTAAAAATAATACCCCTGCGCCCACCGCAGTACCAAATAAGTTTAATACCCAAGCTGTATCAAATTTATTCCATTTTTTATTAGTTGTAGTGCTCATAAATCACCCTCTAAAGTTAAAATTATAAAATCTTTACCTAATGAATATTCATTCATTAAATTAATAGTGGCATTATGGTGACGTTAGAGATTGATTGCAAAGTGCAAAATAATAAAGTGTGATATTGTTAACAATTTTATGTGACTTTTTTACATAAATATTTATCTAGATCAAAAAAGTGCGGTGAAAAATTAGAGGAAATTTTAAAGAGAGGAAAATAACAGAATAATGACTGAATTCTAAAAAGCAAAAAACCGCTAAATTTCTTTAGCGGCTTCTTAGAATTTGGCTCCTCCTGCGGGACTCGAACCTGCGACATATGGATTAACAGTCCACCGTTCTACCGACTGAACTAAGGAGGAAATGGTGCCTCGAGGCGGAATCGAACCACCGACACGGGGATTTTCAATCCCCTGCTCTACCGACTGAGCTATCGAGGCGTTATCGTTGTTAGCTACTGCCTGACAACGGAGCGTATTAAACTATTTTTTCGGGTATCGGTCAACAACTAAATTCAAAAAAAGTAAAAAAGTTGGTGTGTTTGAGTGGTTAATAACCAAAACGACTATAAAAAGAACGTATTTTGTAAAACTCAATCAAAAATAACCGCACTTTCTCAAAAAATAATGCCCGAAAATTCTTTCGGGCATTGTATTTCATCGTAGAAATTATCGTCTTACACGGAATTTCTTCTGCGCCGCATCCACTTTCAACAAGTAGTTTCTTGCTTGTGAGGATGGGTGTGCAGTCGTTAAGATACGATACACTTGTTCTGGATACATCTGATTGATCTTATAGATCGCCTCATCTTTATCCTCATCGAACACGCGTAATACTGCACCTGCACCACTGTTGTAGGCAGAAATCATTGCAAAACGTTTAGAGGTAGGGTTTGTAATACCATCTAAATATTGATTTTGCAGAATCCATAAGTAAGAAACCCCCGCATCAATGTTATTTGCAGGATCATAAAGGTAACGCGCAGATGGTTGTCCACCTTTACCTTTCATCGCAAATACATCACGACCTGCTGTGCTTGGTACCACTTGCATTAAGCCGATTGCATTCGCATAACTTATCGCATACGGGTTGAAGCTAGATTCTGTTTGCATAATACCTAAAATCAAGCTCTCATCAATGCCATAGCGCTCTGCGGCTTTACGGACTAATGGAATATATTTTTGTGCACGCACTTCAACGTGGTTTGCAATCATGGAGATCACTACAAATTGTACGGTGTTACCATTTTGTAGGCGGCGTGTTTGTAATTTATTTTGGATTAAATAAGTCGCAAAGTTACTTGCAATCACTTGGTTAGCAATTTGCTGGCCATTGTTATCCACAACCTGACCTAATAAGAAAGGACGCGTACTGATCGGTACATCGCCAGACGCAAATAAGTCGATCCCTTTTGCATCGGAGCCCATCAATAAAGTATGGACAATCGCATTGTGTAAGCGATTAAGATCTTGTTGGGTTTCAACAATAATTGTACCTTCATCAAAACTTACGTGGCTACGCGTATAGAAAGAGTCCGTGTATTTCACGTAATCTTTACGGCTTGCCACTAAAAGCTCATTTACCCCCCAAATACGATCGATATTATGGGAGAATTGACCAGTTAAAATATCTAAACCTTGCGTGTCTTTTGAAAACACTTCGTCATAATTAATGCCACGTCGATGAGTTGGCGAGTCACTACAAGCATATAAAAGCGGAAGTAGCGCCAATAATAAATACTTTTTCATAATCTTTTGTTATTTAGATGGGGGAACGTAACCTTCAATATGCACATCTTTGCCTTCAAATAAGAAATTCACCATTTCTTCTTCTAATAATTTACGATGCTCGGCATTCATCATATTGAGTTTTTTCTCGTTCACTAACATGGTTTGTTTTTTAATCCATTCACCCCATGCTTGTTTACTAATTGAATTAAAAATACGTTTACCTAATTCACCGGGATACAGTTGAAAATCCAACCCTTCTGCATCTTTTTTCAAATATTCGCAAAAAACGGTTCTAGCCATAATAATTCCTTACAAATTGCGTTAATAAATTTTTCACAGGCTGAGCTAACCCGATCTGTTCAGGTGACGTTGGATCATACCAATATTTGACCGCACTTAATAGACCAGATTGAGATTCTTTTCCTTTTTCTGACAATTTTTTCCAATCTGAACGATCGCCATCTTCAGATTTTCGATCGACTTCAACATAAATAGGATGAATATCTAAATGAAAATGACTAAACGTATGACGGAAAGTTACCCATTCTTGATACTCGGCAATCCCTAGTTCTTTCAGATAACTCAGCAATGTTTGTTTATCATCAAACTGAGGAAAACAATACAACCCGCCCCATAAGCCTTTGCTTTCACGATGTTCCAACCAGACTTTTCCTTGATGAGATAAAATCAAAAAATAACTCTGCTTTTCTGGCAACGATTTTTTTGGTTTCTTTCCAGGAAATTCTGTCCACTTTTCGAGTTTATTGGCTAAACAATCGTTACTTAGAGGACAAAGATCGCATTTAGGTTTTGTTCGGGTACAAATCGCCGAACCGATATCCATCATTGCTTGATTAAATTCTGCGACTCTCGTTGTTGGTGTAACCTGTTCGCTCAACTGCCATAATTGATTTTCGACTTTCTTCTCGCCAGGCCAACCTTCAACAGCAAAATAACGAGAAAGCACACGTTTCACATTACCGTCTAAAATCGGATAAGGTTGATTTTGCACAGAAGATAAAATTGCCCCCGCTGTAGATCGCCCTACACCCGTTAACGCCAAAACTTGCTCAAATTGTGTAGGAAATTCGCCTTGATATTCATCTCTAATGGTTTGAGCGGCTTGATGTAAATTTCTCGCACGTGCGTAATAACCTAGTCCCGTCCACAAATGCAATACTTCATCTTGTGACGCATTAGCAAGAGCGGTCACATTAGGAAACGTTTTGATAAATCGCTCAAAATAAGGAATAACGGTAGAAACTTGAGTTTGTTGTAACATCACTTCGGAAAGCCAAACAGCATAAAGAGTTTTATTTTGCTGCCAAGGCAAATTTTTACGCCCAAACTTTTCATACCATTGTAAAACAGAATGGGCAAAAGGGGCATCAACAGAGGATTGGGCTAACATAACTTTCCTAAAGTGCGGTCAAAAATAAGCAAAAATTTTGCGATGATTCTATCACTAAAGCACACCACTTGATCAATTTGATTTTTTCAGTATAATTCGCAGTCTATTTGGTGCCGGATTGTCGGCGATTATTAACTCACGCGGTGTAAGTGGAAAGCATTTATAGCGGCGTGGCTTCAATTTGAGGTTTTCTATGAAACAAGGTATTCATCCAGAATATAAAGAGATTACTGCAACTTGTTCTTGCGGTAACGTGATCAAAACGCGTTCAACTTTAGGCAAAGACATCAACCTTGATGTGTGCGGTAGCTGCCACCCATTCTACACTGGTAAACAACGTGTTGTTGATACTGGTGGTCGTGTTGAACGTTTTAACAGCCGTTTCAAAATCCCAGGTACAAAATAATTTGAATCTGTGTGAAGAACCCTGCCTATGCAGGGTTTTTTATTATCTGAAATTCACCATTTTCAAAATTCAATCAATAAAAAAGTGCGGTCAAAATCGACCGCACTTTTTCTATCAGTTCTAAACGCTCAATTAAAATGAATATTTAACTGTTGCGTAATAAGCTCGACCAGGCTCATTGTAAGTGCTTGCTCCATTATTTTCGCGATAAACACGTTTATCAAATAAGTTGCTCACACCAATACGCACACTAATCGTATCTTTCCAGTTATAGCCTGCACTTAATCCCCAAACGGCATAACTACCGATTTCAGTTGAATTAGCTAATGCTGCCGCATTTTCCATTCTAATCTCTTTTACTTTACGACCAGTTTGTTTACCATATTGCGTATAAGTCAGCATTGCGTCAAAACCGTCTGTAATCTGATAGCTCAAGCTAGAATTTAACGTATATTTCGGCACAATAGAAAGCGGATTGCCCGTATCTTTATTTTTGGTTTTGTGCATATAAGTGAAGTTATTAACCCAAGATAATTTATTCTCGATTAATGGTAAGGTTAAATTTCCCTCTAGACCTTCAACAAGCGCACGATTCGCATTACTCCATTGATATACTTCATTTTTATTAGAAGTCACACCAATAAGTTTATCTGATGGCACAATTTTGTTACGGTAATCGTTACGGAAATATGTAAGAGATGCAAGATAACCGTCTTTATTGTATTCCACCCCAATCTCTTTATTCCAGCTAGTTTCTGGTTTCAAATCTTCATTACCTTGGAAATAACATGAATAATCACCTGCGGTTGGGCAACCTTGTCCACGTGTATAAAGTAAGTAGTTTGGATTAGTTTGATAAAGATTTGGTGCTTTATAAGCTCTAGCAATCCCACCTTTTACATTCACATTATCTGTGACAGCATACAGGAAATTAAGCCCACCACTCACATTCGATCCCGAATAACTATTATGATCATAACGAGCTGAAGGTGTTAAAATAAGCTTATCAGTCACCGAAATATTATCTTCTAGGAAGATAGCCCATTCGGTCTGGCTAGAATAACCACCGCGATTTTTTGTAATACCTGGGAATGATTCTGTTGGGTCTTTTTTTACTATTCTGTTTCTTTTCCCCTTAGCATCTGTCACAAAAATCACTTTTTCTCCAAGATTTTGTGTCATTGACTGCTTATCATCTAAGGTGCTATGTGTACCTTCAAATCCCAAGGTAACCATGTGTTCTACACCAAGTGTAAATGGAATATAGAATTCTGAACTAAAACGCGTATTTTTTAAAATTGAGTCAGTAAAACCTGTAGTGCTAGTATAGCTTCCCTCTGGCCCACCAGCTAATCCTTCAGGTAATCGGCTATTTTTAGTTTTATCAAACGCGATATAAGTTTTATTATCAAAATGATCAAACTTACCTTCATAAGTTAACGCATAATTTTGTCGGTATAAACGAGCTGTTTCAGCCTTTGAGCTAGCAAGTTGTTTGGTATAAGGCGCTTTAATACTGTTGTAAAGCTCAGCCGCACTATTTTGTGTATCACCGTTATAAATATTACCTTGGCGACTAAAACCAGAATCCAAGGTTAATTTATTTTTCTCATTGATATTCCACACTAAACGGC
>JAHZCF010000094.1 GCA_019423005.1 Haemophilus sp. | reverse complement strand
ATGTGAATAACCGTAAAGTTATTTACAGCCAAGATATGCAAATCAATTTAGAAACTCCATTACAACCTGGCAAATCCATCAATATTAATTTACAAATTCCGTTTGTTCAATTGGCTGAAGACGCACGCAAAGTCTTTATGAACCAACAAGAAAAAATTGATGTTTATCCGATTGAACGCGTTATCCAGCTTGGTGATAAAACCGTTCTTTCTGATCGTTAATTCTCTTCTCTAGCCCACGTAATGTGGGCTCTTTAATTACTGTATAGTTGAACAGTTGTTTTCTTTTCGATATACTAAAAACACGCCTAATTTTGACCACACTTATAGCATGAACTCCACCCGAAAAATCATTCACATTGATATGGATTGCTTTTATGCCTCTGTTGAAATCCGTGAAAATCCAATGCTACAGGATAAACCTGTTGCTGTGGGAGGAAGTTCTCGACAACGTGGTGTGCTCACCACCTGTAATTATGAAGCACGAAAATTTGGGCTACACAGTGCGATGCCTACGGCACAAGCCATCAAAAAATGCCCTAATCTGATTTTAGTGCCAGTTAATATGCCGCTTTATAAACAGGTATCCGCACAAATTCATCAGATCTTTCAACGCTATACTTCTATCATTGAGCCACTTTCATTAGATGAAGCTTATTTGGATGTCACGGATTGTACACAATGTTCAGGATCCGCTACGTGGATCGCACAAGAAATTCGCCAAGCGATTTTTGATGAATTAAAGCTGACCGCCTCTGCTGGTGTGGCGCCCCTTAAATTTCTCGCCAAAATTGCTTCCGATATGAATAAACCGAACGGACAATTTGTAATTCAGCCTCATGAAGTTGAACAGTTTGTAAAAATACTACCATTGAAGAAAATTCCTGGTGTGGGCAAAGTCACTTCTGAACGTTTATTGAAAATGGGCCTAGAAACTTGCGAAGATGTGCAAAAACTCGATCAATCTATTCTATTAAATATCTTCGGTAAAATGGGCAAACGAATTTGGGATTTTAGCCATGGCATTGATGATCGTGAAATCCAAGCACATCGAGAACGAAAATCTATCGGTGTAGAACGCACCTTATCCGAAAATATTAGCCATCTCAAACAAGGTATAGCATTGTTAGATAATCTCTATGCCGAACTTATTCGTCGCATTGAACGAAGTGCACCGAATATCCCTTTAACCGCTTTTCGCAAAATTGGGGTGAAATTAAAATTTGAAAATTTTCAGGTGACGACCTTAGAAAAAACAGGCTTGCCTTTATCACTAAAAAGCTTTCAACAATTACTGGAACAAATTTGGCAACGTAGCCACGGAAAATCCATTCGTCTCGTGGGATTACACGTAAATTTACCGGAAGAAAGCCATTTAGAACAAATGAGCTTGTGGTAAAACACAAAAGAAAATGACCGCACTTTTATTCATTCCATCCCGAGTAGGATAATAAAAAACAAAAGTGCGGTCATTTTTGATGAATTCGTTGAGTTGGTCGATAAGCCGAGTTCTGTCGTGGACAATCATTCCTCTAGGCGACAAATTACTCTGCCGCTCAAGCAACCTACCCGAACTCTGGACGGGCCACCCATTGAGTTCCTATTTGGTCTTGCTACGAGTGGAGTTTACCTTGCTGCACGTTGTTACCAACGGCACGGTGTGCTCTTACCACACCCTTTCACCCTTACCGTTTTCACGGCGGTCTGCTCTCTGTTGCACTGGTCGTCGGCTCACGCCGCCCGGACGTTATCCGGCACTCTGCCCTTTGTAGCTCGGACTTTCCTCTCGTTTACTTGTCCCACTAGGTCGTGCGAACACGGTTAAGGGCTTCAATAAACCAGCGATTGTCTAACCAACTCGCGGCGTAGTATAGGGGGAATTCAAAGGGCGGTCAAATTTTCATTCTTATTTTTAATAACTTCCGTTAGAATAGCCCTGCAAAACACGGTTATTTTCAACCGCACTTTTATCATAAGGATTTCCTATGAATTATTTACAAATCGCACGAGAAACACTTTCTGTTGAAAGCCAAGCGCTCGCACAACTAAGCCAACGCTTGGATGATGAGTTTTCTCAAGTTGTGGATCTTATCCTTGCTTGCGAAGGTCGTTTAGTCATCGGAGGCATAGGTAAATCAGGGCTAATTGGCAAAAAAATGGTGGCGACTTTTGCCTCTACAGGGACACCAAGTTTCTTCCTTCATCCGACCGAAGCCTTTCATGGCGATTTAGGTATGTTAAAACCCATCGACATCGTGATGCTGATTTCTTATAGCGGTGAAACCGATGATGTAAATAAACTCATTCCAAGTTTGAAAAACTTTGGTAATAAAATTATTGCTTTAACCAGCAATAAAAACTCGACACTTGCTCGCCATGCTGATTATGTTTTGGATATTACTGTTGAACGCGAAGTGTGTCCAAATAACCTCGCCCCAACCACTTCTGCGTTAGTGACTTTAGCTTTAGGCGATGCCCTTGCGGTTTCATTGATTACTGCTCGCCATTTCCAACCGGCTGATTTTGCGAAATTCCATCCGGGTGGAAGTCTTGGTCGTCGTTTGTTATGCAAAGTAAAAGATCAAATGCAAACTCGCCTACCAATTACCACACCAGATACCAGCTTCACTGATTGTTTAAGCATTATGAATGAAGGTCGTATGGGCGTGGCATTAGTGATGGAAAACCAACAACTTAAAGGCATTATTACCGATGGTGATGTGCGCCGAGCATTAACGGCTAATGGTGCAGATACCCTTAACAAGACTGCGAAAGAACTGATGACCTCTTCACCAAAAACGATTCATGAAAATGAATTCTTGGCGAAAGCGGAAGACTTGATGAAAGAGAAGAAAATTCACTCACTGGTTGTGGTCAATGACGAAAATAATGTTGTGGGCTTAGTGGAGTTCTCAAGCTAATGATTAACGAAAAATTAAAGAAAATTAAATTGGTCATCACCGATGTTGATGGCGTATTAACTGACGGACTACTCCATTATGATGCAAATGGCGAAGCCATTAAAAGCTTCCATGTGCGCGATGGACTTGGTGTCAAAATGTTGATGGATGCAGGTATTCAGGTAGCCGTATTATCGGGCAGAGATTCCGCGATTTTACGTAAACGAATAAGTGATCTTGGAATTAAGTTGTTCTTTTTAGGTAAGCTTGAAAAAGAAAGCGCTTGTTTAGATCTCATGAAACAAGCAGGTGTTACCGCAGAACAAACTGCCTATATTGGTGATGACAGCGTCGATCTCCCTGCTTTTGCAACCTGTGGCCTTTCTTTTGCTGTGGCAGACTCTGCACCTTATGTGCAAAATGCCGTGGATTATGTGCTTTCACTTGGCGGTGGGAAGGGTGCATTCCGTGAAATGTCCGATATGATTTTACATGCTCAGGGCAAAGATGAAGTCTATACTTCAGCCAAGGGCTTTTTAAAATCAGTCAAAAATATGGGGCAATAACACCTATAACACTATTCAAAATATCTAAAAAAATAACCGCACTTTGATTATTCAAAAGTGCGGTTATTTCTTTTTATGCTTTATTGACTTGCCGGTAAAGCACCCGAATTCCAAGTTGGTGCTTCAGCTGGTTTCTTCACTTGCAACATAAAGCGCTGATTTGCCGTTGCTTGCGGTTGAACGATCGTACCCGATGGAGTCGAGAACGAAATGCCCCCTTTCAACAATTGCTGTACACTACCGGTATTAAATTCAGCCCCTTTCCAACCAAGATTGAAATCATAACCTGATGAAACCCAGAACTCTGAATTTTTACGTACTAAATGTTGATACTTAGGTGTTATCGCAATATGTACCAACACACGATCACCTAAAGAATTCAATTCAAACTTACGAACGGTTCCCACTTCAACACCGCGATAAAGCACTGGTGAGCCTTCCGTTAAATTCATCGCATCACTGGTTTCCAAAATAAATGGCACGCCATTGCTGTATTTATTTCTAGGCTGTGCGGTTTGCACTAAATTAAACTGTGTTTTTGATGGACCTTTGCCTAACTCAATATCAATGTAAGGCTGTAAAAGGCTATCTAAGTTTTCAATTCCACCTGCTGAGATTTGTGGGGAAATCACTTTAAATACCGTACCTTCTTTTGCAATCATCCCCATATAACTTGGGTTAATTAATGCTTTTGCTGTGATACGATTTGTTTTTTGATCAAGGGCAATCTGCTCGACTTCACCCACATTCATACCAAGATAACGCAAACTCATTCCTTTACTTAAAGATGTTGCATCATCTGTTATTAAGGTAATCACTTGTCCTGCTGATTTAGCTCGCAGTTCACTTGGATAAAGTGTTTTATTTTTGCCTGAACCCGTATTATCAAAACTAATCGCGCCTTTTAATGAACGAGCAACCGGTGAAGCCTGGATACTAATGCCTTTCGGCGTAATATCAATCTGTGCCGCACTTTCAACCCAGAATACGCTTTTATCTGTCAGAAGATCTTGATAAGCAGGATAAATATACACATCAATATCAAAGTTATTGGCTTTTGGTCTTACGTTAATAATTTTACCCACTTCAAACTGACGATAAAGCACGACAGAACCTTTGCTAATACTTGGCAAATTAGTGGAATGTAACACAATCGTTGGATTCACTAAGTTGCCTGTAACGCCTGTTTCTGCACTACTAATATCCTTATAAAGTGGATAAGTGGAATGTGGTGCGCCACTTCCTTTTTTAGGTAATACTCTCACCCCACCTTGTAGCCATTTTGATGGCGTTGCTGATTCAAAACGCAATCCGTCTATACCAAAACTTACATCAAAATTAGAGGCTGCCACAAATTGAGTATTTTCATGAATAAGATTGCGATATTCTGCCGCAATCGCTACTTCAAATTTGACGCCATCAACATTTAAGTGCTGCTTCACAATTTGACCAATAGCAATATTGTTATAAAACACGGATTGTCCTTCAGCAATCCCATAAGTTTCTGGTGCGGTTAAAGTTAAGAGTAAAGTATTCGGTGCTTTGAGCAATAACTCATGTTCTCGAATCACATCAAACTGCGTTTTGCTTTCTCCGCTACCCGGAATAATTTCAAAATAATCTCCACGGAAGAATTTTTTCGGATTAGCCACATCACCCAAATCTAACTTACGATTTTTTAACACAATACGTGTATTCGTTTTTAGGAGGTTAGCTTGGTTTGGATCGATTAATAATGTGCCTTTTAAAATTTCTTCATTATTTTCGTCCGCACTTAAAGATGAAAGAAGGCCCACTTGCTCGTCACCATAATAAACCGAGGTTTGACCAGCATCTAAACCAGCACTCACCGGAATGGTCACCTCAACTTCAATCCCGCGTTTAGCCGCTTGCAAATTAGAATAAAGTGTATAGTGGCTATTAGTCACAGCTTGTGGGCTATCTGATGGCGAATCGAATGATACCGCACCTTGCACTACTGCATTTAAACTATCAACCTCTACATTCACACCTGATGCATTAATGTTGGCGTTGATACCACTAATATTCCAGAAACGTGAATCTTTCTTCACAAAATGCGCGAAGGCTTTATCAATCACCACATCAATTTCAACTTTATTGTCTTTATTGAATCGGTAATCATAAATTTTCCCGACTGGCATTTTTTTGAAGTAAACAGAAGCCCCAATTGAAATCGAACCTAAATCATCTGAAATTAAATGAATTAATAAATCGCCAGGATTGACTTGTGCAATAGGCCCTTGTTCTTCCGCAATAAATTCATTTTCTGAATCACCATCACCTGGTTGAAGCGTAATGTAATTTCCTGACACTAAAGAGTCTAAACCTGAAATCCCCGCGAGCGATACGCTCGGTTGCACAAGCCAAAATTTAGTATTTTCCTTTAACACATCGGTGGCTTCAGAATGAATACTTGCCTCAACTTTCACTTTTTGCATATTGTCAGTAAAGTTAACCTTCTTCACAACACCAATTTGCAAACCTTGATAGCGAATCGGTGTTTTATCTGCAACCAACCCTGCACCATTAGAAAACGTGATCGTAATCATCTTTCCTTGTTCTTGCACAATTTGGAAAAATAAAATCGCACCAATACATAATGCAATAAAAGGTAACAACCAAAACGGTGAGATGCGTTTATTCTTACGTAATAACGCTTCTACATTGTTATATTGCTCATCAATAGATTGAGATTCTGGTTTATTGTTTTCTGTCATAAATTTTCCAAATTAATCGACTATCAAACTGAGAAGTTGAAATCATAGTTAAAAACACTGCTGCACCAAAATAAAATGCGGCAGGGCCTACAGTAAAATTAATAATCTGTCCGCGTGTTACTAAAGACATCATCAAAGCTAACACAAAAAGATCCAGCATTGACCAACGTCCTACAAAGTGAATGATATGCAATAACCGCATCTGCCATTTAATTGAATGTCGCCATTTAAAATGCACGCTAGCCAGTAAATATAACATAATGAGAATTTTGCTTACTGGCACAAAAATACTGGCGAAGAATACCACGAAAGCAACAAAATAGCTGCCCATGCTTATAAATGACATCACGCCCGACATCAAGGTATCTTGTGACAAACTTCCTGTTAAATAAACGCCAGATATTGGAAGCAAGTTTGCGGGGAAAAGCATGATAATCCCCGCCACTAATGTCGCCCAAACGCGTTGTAATTTTACACTCTCTGGTATTTCAATAAGCGATGCACAACGTGGACAAATTGCTCGATGACGGTGATCGTATTCTTGATCTTCTTTTAAAAAAGTGTAATCGCAGGCTGTACAAAGTTCTAACGGTTTATCACTTTTGGTAACCGGTTTCTGCTCGGGATAAAAATCATGCCACAAGTCATCTAAATTAATTTTAATGAACAATAAAGTGGTTAAAAGTGCAGTAAAAACAAAAGCAATTAAATACACATCCACTTCTAAAGTGGCATATTCGCGCACTTTAAACATGGTAACACCGAGTGCAACTAAATATACGTCAAACATGACCCAAGGCTTAATATATCCCACAAATAATAAGACATTACGAGGCTTAATTTTGAGTAATTTAGAAAGCTGCAACATAATGACTAAAATCGCAAAAGATACAGGCATTAAAACAGCACAGATAAAAATCATAAATGCAGTATAGGAATATCCCTCTACTGCCATTTTCCAAATTCCTTTCCAAACAGAAGCGTCAATTTTAGTACCTAGTAAATCTAAGCTCAATAAAGGATAGCCTAAAGCAAATGGCATTAAAATTAAGATAGAAAGGGCGATTAATGAACAACGTTTAAGTGACCAACGACTTCCTGATTGCAATTTCTGATGGCAACGAGGACATTGAGCGTACTCCCCCGCTTGCGGACGACGAACAGACACCGTTGCATCGCATCCAATGCAACGCACTAGTCTATAAGTGGCATGAGTAAAATCAGGTGTTTTTGTCATTATGTTTTCAGAAATTATAAAGGTGGACTATTTTAGCCTGAATTAAGGGAATTTGTGAAGTTATTCATTTAGAGTTAGAAACGGAATTATTCTGTCCAACCATTGTCAATCCTTATAAAAGTGCGGTAAACTATGCGAGTTTTTATTTTTTTATCCTAGGAAAACTCAGAAATGACAGATTCTCAAGTTGAAGCCCAAGTTGAAAATAGTGATGAAGGCGTTCAAAAATTAACTGATACAAAAGCGATCATTGCATATCTTGTGGAAAAATTCCCACTTTGCTTTATTGCAGAAGGTGAAGCTAAACCATTAAAAATTGGTCTTTTCCAAGATCTTGCTGAAGCATTAAAAGATGATGAACGTATCAGCAAAACTCAATTGCGTCAGGCTTTACGTCAATACACCTCCAACTGGCGCTATTTACATGGCTGTCGCGAAGGTGCTGAGCGTGTGGATTTATACGGCAATCCTGCTGGTGTATTAGACGCAGAACATGTTTCTCATGCGACTCAACAATTAGCAGATGCAAAAGCTAAATTTGCAGAAAAACGCAAAGCAGAATTAGCAGCCAAAAAAGCACAACAAAAACGACCTGCTCGTAAACCAAATTCAAATCAAGCAACTCGCAAACCCAAAGCCCCGCAAGTAAAACTAAGTGCGGTTGATTTCACAACACTTTCTGCAGGTAGCAAAGTGAAAGTGAAAGTAGCAGAACAAGCGAAAAATGCGACCGTATTAAATGTGGAAAAAGATGGCGCACGCGTAGAACTTGAAAATGGTTTAGTGATGACAGTCACCGCAGATCGTTTATTTGCCTAATAATTTATTTCTTATCGGGAAAGGTTAAATGAAATTACATACAACCAAAAGTCTTATTGCGACAGCAATTTTAGGTGCGTTATTTCTTCATTCGTCTGACACATTTGCAGTGCAGCCGAAATTAAAGCAAAGCGATATTACGATTCCTTCGGCAACTGACGCAAACCAGTTAGCAACAAAGCGTGCAACGACACGTTTAACACAATCACATTATCGTAAATTCCAGCTTGATGACGCCTTTTCTGAAAAGATTTTTGATCGTTATATTAAAAGCTTAGATTACAGCCATAACACCTTTTTAAAATCAGATATTGATGATTTACGTGCTAAATATGGTTCTAAATTAGATGACCAACTTAATGAGGGCGATCTTTCAGCCGCATTTGCTATCTACGATCTGATGATGAAACGTCGCTATGAACGTTATGCTTATGCATTATCTTTATTAGATCAAGAACCTGATTTAAAAGGTAATGATCAAATTGAGATCGACCGTGAAAAAGCACCTTTTCCTACAAGCGAAGAAGAAGTAAACAAGCTTTGGGAACAACGTGTCAAAAATGATGTAATCAGCCTGAAATTAAAAGATAAAAAATGGCCTGAAATTAAAGAAAAACTAACTAAACGTTACAATTTAGCCATTCGTCGATTAACTCAAACCAAAGCTGATGACATTGTTCAGATTTATATTAATGCCTTTGCTCGAGAAATCGATCCGCATACAAGCTACCTTGCTCCGCGTACTGCAAAAAGCTTTAATGAAAGTATGAATCTTTCCTTAGAAGGAATTGGTGCAACATTACAATCTGAAGATGACGAAACCAGCATCAAGTCTTTAGTGCCAGGTGCACCGGCTGATCGCAGTAAAAAATTACAAGCGGGCGATAAAATCATTGGTGTTGGCCAAGAAAAAGGAGAAATCGAAGATATTATCGGTTGGCGTTTAGAAGATATCGTTGACAAAATCAAAGGTAAAAAAGGGACAAAAGTTCGTCTTGAAATTGAACCTGCAAAAGGTGGGAAAAGCCGTATTGTAACCTTAGTTCGCGATAAAGTACGTATTGAAGACCAAGCTGCCAAACTCACTGTTTCTAAAGTAGAAGGGGAAACTGTTGGGGTCATTAAAATCCCAAGTTTCTATATTGGCTTAACTGATGATGTGAAAAAATTATTAGTGGATGCTGAGAAGA
The DNA here is from genome assembly GCA_019423005.1 of Haemophilus sp. Taxonomy (GTDB): domain Bacteria; phylum Pseudomonadota; class Gammaproteobacteria; order Enterobacterales; family Pasteurellaceae; genus Haemophilus_D. Next base: position 5,366 of record JAHZCF010000094.1, on the reverse strand, counting down.
AAAAAATTGGCGCTTTAATTATAGATCTTCGTGAAAATGGCGGCGGTGCGTTAACGGAAGCCGTTGCATTAAGTGGTTTATTCATCACTGATGGTCCAGTAGTACAAGTTCGTGATGCTTATCAACGTATTCGTGTACACGAAGATGACGACAATGCTCAGCAATATAAAGGGCCATTGCTGGTAATGATTAATCGTTTCAGTGCGTCTGCTTCTGAAATTTTTGCTGCCGCAATGCAAGATTACAATCGAGGTATCATTATTGGGCAAAATACCTTTGGTAAAGGTACGGTACAACAAAGTCGTTCATTAAACTTTGTTTATGATTTAGACCAAACACCACTTGGTGTGTTGCAATACACTATCCAAAAATTCTATCGAATTAATGGGGGTTCAACCCAATTAAAAGGTGTAGCAGCAGATATTAATTTCCCTGAAATTATTGATGCCAAAGAAATTGGTGAAGAAAAAGAAGATAACGCCTTACCTTGGGATAAAATTCCGCCGGCAACTTATTCTGAAACCAATAAAGCGCGTAAAGATGTTGAAGCATTAAATGAAAAACATCTAGAGCGTATTGAAAAAGATCCTGAATTTATTGCTTTAAATGAAGATCTTAAGATTCGTGATGAACGCCGTGAGCGTAAATTCTTATCATTGAATTTCCAAGAGCGAAAAGCGGAAAATGATAAAGATGATGCGAGACGTTTAAAAGATCTCAATGATCGTTTTAAACGTGAAGGTAAAAAAGCATTAAAAGACATTGATGATTTGCCAAAAGACTATGAAGCACCAGATTTCTTCTTAAAAGAAGCGGAAAAAATGGCTGCTGATTTAGTTAAACTTAATGCTAATCAACAAAAAGTGGATGCTGAAATAAAACAAGAAGCGGCAAAAGCAACAAAATAACGATTATTTTGACCGCACTTTAGCAGATAAAGAAACTGAGTGCGGTTATTTTTTATGAATATTTTTAAAGGTACAGCAATGTTAAAAGGAACAATGAAATTAAGCGCATTAGTCTTATCATTATCAATGATGACATCAGGTTGTGCGTTAGCTGAATGGGCAAAAACAGTTGGACAACCTCAACAAGCTGAAAATAAAGGTGTTGATATGTCTAAATTAAGCCCTGAAGAGCGAGCAAAACTTGAAGCAGAAATCAAAGAAGATCAAGCTCGTCTCGCAGCTGAAAAGCAAGCAATGCTAGAGATGTCATTAACTCATGAAATTGGCGAACAAAATCTACAGTTCAAACCAATTTTGGCCAAATTATATGCTGATAATAAATATGACTTAATGTGGAAAGACAAGGCAGCAGAGAAACAATTCCTACGTGAATATGCGGCTATGGTTGCATCAGGCATTTCTAAACGTTCTGCTCAATCATTAGTTAATTTACATAACGCTGAAAAAACGGGCGGGCTCACCTATGATGTATTGTTAAGTGATGCTTTCCTTGATTACTTGTATTACAGCAAAAATGTAAATCAACAAGCACAACGTTGGTTATACGCAACGAATGCTTATAAACCAGAATTACCAAATCAAGAAATTATTGACGAATGGCAAAGTGCGGTTAAAAACAATAATGTTTCGGGCTTTGTAAATGGATTATCTAACCATAATCGTTTATACCGTGAAACGGTACAATCGCTACCGTCAATGATTTCAGCTTCAGGTATTTCTGAAATGGGTAAAAAACTTGCCCTTAATGCACAACGTTTACGTGTTATTCCTGATTTTGAAAATGGAATTTTTGTTAATATTCCCAGCTATCAATTGAAATATTATCGTGATGGCAAAGCAATTTTAGAATCGCGCGTTATCGTGGGGAAAAATGAACGTCGTACACCGGTAATGTACAGCCGTTTAAGCAATGTGGTTGTTAATCCACCTTGGAATGCCCCAACACGTTTAATCAATGAAGATATTTTACCGAAATTAAAACGTGACCCAGGCTACGCAGCAGCACACAACTACTCTATTTTGGATAGCAAAGGTAACACTATCGATCCTTACTCTATTAATTGGAGTAGTATTGGTGATAGATTCCCGTACCGTATCCGCCAAGCAGCTGGTGATAGTGCATTAGGTAACTATAAATTTAATATGCCAAGCTCTGATGCAATTTATCTTCATGATACCCCAAATCATAACTTATTTAGTAAGAAAGACCGCGCATTAAGTTCTGGTTGCGTGCGTGTAGAAAAATCCGATCAACTTGCCTCTATCCTATTGCAAGAAGCTGGCTGGTCAGAAGATAGAAAACGTAATGTCCTAGCAAGCAAAAAAACTACTTCTGCGAACATTCGTACAAATGATCCTGTATTCTTATATTATGTGACTGCATGGGTTGAAAACGGTCAAACACAAGTTTTACCAGATATTTATAAATACGATGATGCAGCAAGTTTTAATGGTATCGACTGGGCTGTTGTGAAAAAATATCTTTAAAAAAATGTTCACACTAGAACTTTTTAAGGAAAAATGTGTCTAGAGTGAAGAATGAATAATAAAAGAGACTAAAAAATGGGTAACATTGACAAAAATCGTCGTAAATGGCTTTCATTAGGCGGCATCGTTTTGGGCGCAAGCATGATGCCGAGTACGGTGTTAGCGATGGTCTCTACCCCTAAACCTCGCATTCTTAGCTTCTATAATGTCAATACCAATGAACGATTAAGCGGTGAGTTCTCTGCAACGACTGGATTTAATCGTTCAATGCTTGGCAAGCTTGATTACTTTATGAGAGATCGCCGTACAGATCAAGTACATCGAATGGATCCGAGCCTTTTCATGAAATTTTATCAGTTACAAAGTGATTTAGGTTTACGCACTGCACAAATTGATGTGATTTGTGGCTATCGTAGTGCTGCGACAAATGCCATGCGCCGTAGACAAAGCCGTGACGTAGCAAGCAACAGCTATCATATTAAAGGCCAAGCGATTGATTTTAAAATCCCTGGTGTACCTTTAGCAAGATTACGTCAAGCGGCTGAAAATCTTGATAGCGGAGGTGTAGGATATTACCCGTATAGTAATTTTATTCACGTGGATACTGGCCCTGTAAGAACATGGCGTGGTGCATAAAAAACAGTTTAATTTTAGACCGCACTTTAGTGCGGTTTTTTGTTATCAACGATAAGGAAAAAAGATGAATATTGAAATTATTCCAGTTACAGCCTTTCAGCAAAATTGCTCTCTTATTTGGGATGATGAAAAAAATGCGGCAATTATCGATCCTGGTGGCAATGCGGAAAAGCTTATTCAACGTATTGAGGAATTAGAATTAAACCTAAAAGCAGTCTTATTGACGCATGGTCATCTTGATCATGTAGGGGCAGCTGAAGTGATTCGCGATCATTTTAACATTGAAATCTGGGGCTCACAGGAAGAAGATCGTTTCCTATTTGAAAGTCTACCACAACAATCTCAGCAGTTTGGCTTACCTTATATTTCCGCGTTTACGCCCGATCGCTGGTTTAATCAAGAAGGGGAAAAAATTCAAATTGGCACATTTACCTTTGAAATTCTTCACCTTCCTGGTCATACACCTGGCCATGTTGGTTTTATTGAACACGAAAAAAATATCGCCTTTACCGGTGATGTCCTTTTCCAAAACAGTATTGGTCGTACAGACTTCCCTCGTGGGAATTTCGACACATTGATCTCATCAATAAAAAATAAATTATTTATATTAAATGATGATATGGTTGTCATTGCGGGACATGGCCCCTACACAACCATTGGGCAAGAAAAACGAAGCAATCCGTTTTTGAAGTAAAAATCGGAATTTGGGGTAAAAAAAAGCTCCTAATTTCTTAGGAGCACCAAAAAGGAATTTATGAATAAAATCTCTAAAGTTTAGCTTTATCAAAGGAATCTCGATAAAACGCTAACGATTATATTGACATATTATGACAAATGCAAGCTTTTTCTTTACACTAATTTACAAATCTTTACAATTTGCTATTTTTATAACCACTTCGACGGCTTTTTCCATCCCTTCAAGGGTCACTAATTCATGTTTGCTATGGAAATTATAGCCACCAGTAAAGATATTTGGACAAGCTAATCCTTTTTCCGCTAAAAATGCCCCATCCGTTCCGCCCCGTATAGGTTTGTGATTTGGTGTAATACAGCAAGCTTTCATTGCTGCGTCCGCGAGTTCAATCGCCTGTGGAACATTTTTGACTGTGTCATACATATTTTTATAACTGTCTTCAATGACACATTCCACAGGGTCTTTCAGGCTTTTCTCTCTATTAAATTTTTCTACAAGTTGATAAATAAATGCCTTACGTTGCTCAAAATTAGCTTGGTCAAAATCTCGAATCAGATAATGTAATTCAACTTTCTCAATATCCCCTTTAAAATCATCTAAATGGAAAAAACCTTCTTTTCCTGATGTTTTTTCGGGAACATCATCTTTTGGAAAACCTTGTTGAAACTCACAAGCTAATGTAAGCGCATTCACCAATTTATTTTTAGCATACCCCGGATGAATACCTCGTCCCTTAAAGGTTATTTTTGCCGTTGCTGCATTAAAATTCTCATACTCGAGCTCGCCCACTTCTCCTCCATCGATGGTATATGCCCAATCACAAGGGAAATCATCCAATGGGAAATAATGCATTCCTAAACCAATTTCTTCATCAGGCGTAAATGCCACCCGAATATTACAATGTGGTATATTTTCCCGTTGCAAGACAGAAAGTGCGGTCATAATTTCTGCGATTCCGGCCTTATTATCTGCACCAAGTAAAGTGGTTCCATCTGTCACAATCAAGGTTTTGCCAATAAGCTGATGTAAAAATGGATAATACACAGGACTAATAAACTCTTCCCCTAAACCTAATGCAATATCTCCTCCCCGATAATTTTCGATCACTTCGGGTTGAACATTTTTACCACTGCATTGAGGGGAAGTATCTAGGTGGGAAATAAAACCTATGGTTTGTGTTAAATCAGGATGATTGGAAGGTAAATAAGCTGTGACAACTGCATGCTTAGTCACATTGACATCTTGTAAGCCTAGTTCAATTAATTCTTGCTGCAAATGCAAAGCCAACTTCATTTGCCCTGCTGAACTTGGCGAATGTTTTGCAGACGATTTAGATTGCGTATCAAACGCAACATAAGTTAAAAATCGCTGTAATAATTCATTGTTATTATGTTCTTCCATTTTTAAATTCTCCTTTACATCACTCCTAGTCTAATCCCAAAATTCGTTACAGTTCTTGATATATAACAAGAAAGTGGAGAGTTATAAAATTTTCTGAAAAAAGTGCGGTCAAATTTTCGATAAATTTTTTCCTAAAAACACGATTAAATCCTTTTCATCATTAACAATTCGCTATATCA
>JAHZCF010000093.1 GCA_019423005.1 Haemophilus sp. | reverse complement strand
AAGCTCTCATCTGAGCCACCACTTGCTCTACCTGAATTTCAGCCATTAAATTTTTACCTTTTAATTTGGTCGCCCAAGGCAATTCGCTTGAAGGTTTTCCTTGTTCTTTTTGCACATTTTCTTCATATACCGATACCACATTATCCAGATTATGATAAGGTGCGGTGCGCAATGGATTGTGATAGGCATACAATCCAATCACTGACGTGCCTTGCGTGGTAGCGATATGAGCTGGACCAGAATCGGGCGAGATGACTAAATTTGCTTGATGAATTAATGCAGCAAGCTGTTTCAAACTGGTTTTTCCTGAAGCATCAACCGGTTCAAAATCACAAAGTGCGGTAATTTTTTTCACCATTTCTAATTCGCGTTTTGCCGGTGAACTGCAAAAAATTACATTCACATTATGTTGATGAGCAATATTTGCCACTTCCGCATAACGCTCCACCAACCAATCTTTCTCGGCTTTACTAGAGCAAGGAGAAATAATCAGATTTTTACGTGTAGGATCAATAAACTGTTTGGCATATTCTCGATCTGAATCAGAAATTGCCAATTGCCAAGAAAGCATTTCTGCCGGTGGTACACCAAGATAATCGGCAAAAGCCATAAAACCATCTAGCACATGAGGCGTTTCAGGATCTTGAATACGACGATTCACAAACAACCACTGCCCTTCTCGAGAACGTTTTTTGCCAAATCCAATTTTATATTTCGCTTGAATGCCAAGAGAGATAATAGAAGCACGAAATGCCGTCTGCATATTCAAAAGCGCATCAAATTGATTATTTTTCAAAAACATCCATAAATTCCACACGCCTTTCCAACCGCTCTTTTTATCGTAAGGAACCAGTTCCACGCCTTCAATACCGGAAAGCAGGCTCATTTCTGTTTTACCCACAATCCACGTTAATTTCGTTTGTGGCCAATGACGTTGAATATGCTGCACTACAGCAAGTGCATGGCAAACATCACCCACAGCAGACAAACGCAAAATACAAAGTGATTTAGGGGGAGAGGCAAAAAGTGGAGAATGGGACATTTGAGTTCCTCACGCATTTAATTTCCGTCTATTTTAAAGTAGAATGAAGGCATTTTCTATTATTCGGTTCAACTAAAATGCTTGAATTCCAACAAGATAATCAATTCTTTCTTTTTAATCTCACGGAAAAACCAACAGAGCCCGCTTCATTTTTTGAATCGGCTTTTTGGGAAAAACAACAACGTATTACCGGTTCAGCTAAAGGACGCGGCACAACCTACTTCCTGAATACAAAAGATCTATTTGGTGTAAACACTGCCTTTCGTCATTATTATCGCGGTGGTTTATGGGGCAAATTCAACAAAGATCGCTATCGTTTTCAATCATTAACTGAAACACGTAGCGTGGCAGAGCTTCAGCTTTTAAATCAACTCCATCAAGCAGGTGTAGCCGTACCTAAACCGATTGCTGCTCGTGTTAAAAAAGGCAAATTAGGTATTTGCTACCAAGCGGATATCTTAATTGAAAAGATCGAAAATGCCCAAGATCTGACCGCTCTTTTACAAACCCAACAATTGCCGAATGATGTCTGGCAAGCCATCGGTAAATTAATTCGTCAGTTGCATGATTTGCAAATTTGTCATACAGATCTCAACGCTCATAATATTCTCGTTCAACAACTCGAAAATGAACAAAAATGTTGGCTCATTGATTTCGATAAGTGCGGTCAAAAATCAGGAGATTCTTGGAAACAAGGCAACTTGGAAAGACTACACCGCTCTTTTGTCAAAGAAGTCGGCAGAATGAATATTCAATTCAATGAAGAAAATTGGGATGAATTGTTGAAAGGTTACAATCACTAAAACCAGCAAAAAACGAACCGCACTTTTGTGCGGTTTGTTGCATTTTAAGCTTCATGCTCTTCTAATTCTTCATACTTAGGCTCAGTACTTAAAAGAATCTCTTGAATATTCTCTGCCATTTTTTGATCGCATTCACGAGCAATATCAACCATAGCTGGATTTTTAAATATGCCTTTGTCAGGATCATAAACTTGCGACATTAAGGCCACTTCATGGCGATCTGCGTCAAAATAATATTGACTGACTGCTTTTGCCATTTTAGGAGCCATGCCTAAATTGATAAGTGCTCGTTTACCTGCTCGGACTGCTGAATCAAAGGTTTCACGAATCACATCATCAGCTCCCGCTTGATATAGTGCGAAGGTATCAAAACGATCGAATGCTCGTGCGATGATTTTTATGCGAGGATTAATTTCTCGAGCAAAATGGACGATTTGATTTGCTTGCGCCGGATTATTGATCGCTACAACAAGTAAATCAGCCTTTTCCAATCCTGCTGCAATTAAAAATTCTGGACGAGAAGCATCACCAAAATAGGATTTTATTCCGTAATCATTAAAGCCTTTAATCATGGAAGGATCTAAATCTACGATGGTGGTATCGTAACCACTTAATCGCAGTAAATCATTCACTATCTGTCCGAAACGCCCCATCCCCAGAATTAAGATTGGATGCTGTTCATCAATTTCATCCGGCTGAATATCATCTGTCTTCGGTTTAGGCATCAGTTTTTCATAAAGAATTAATATAATCGGCGTAAACACCATCGAAAGCACAACAATCGCGGTCATATTCGCATTCACGGTTTGATCAATCACGCCTTCTGATGTAGCAGCAGCAAATAAGACAAATGCAAACTCCCCACCTTGAGCCATTAAAAATGCTCGTTCCAATGCGGTTTTATGTGAGCTTTTTGCTATGCGAGCAACCAAGTAAATACAGAGACCTTTTGTGAGCATGAAAGAAATCACACCCAATAAAATCAATGACCAGTTTTCAATAACCACATCGAGATTTAATGACATTCCCACACCAAGGAAGAAAAGACCAAGTAACAAGCCACGGAAAGGCTCGATATCGGCTTCAAGTTGATGACGGAAAGAGGACTCGGATAGCATGACTCCCGCCACAAAAGCCCCCATTGCCATCGAAAGCCCGGCTTCTTCCATTAATAACCCCGAACCTAACACAACAAAGAGTGCAGCCGCAGTCATCACTTCACGTGCTTTAGAGTTAGCGAGAATTTTGAAGACTGGATTCAGAATAAAACGCCCAATGAAAACCAACGCACCTAATGCCACCATTGCAATAAGTGCAGACTGCCACCAAACGATTTGTGATTCACCTTCAAAAGGTGATAAGAATGTAATCACCGCTAATAAAGGTACAATCAGCAAGTCTTCAAATAATAGAATTGAAACAATTTTTTGACCCGGTTTTGTTGAAAGTGCTTTTCGTTCCCCAAGCACCTGCATCACAATTGCTGTTGATGTTAAAACAAAACCCGATGAACAAACAAAAGCGACTTCCCAAGATAAGCCAAATTGAGTCGCAACAACGGTCATCAGTACCGCAGAAATGACGACTTGCAAGCTACCTAATCCAAAAATCTGACGACGTAAACTCCAAAGATGGGAAGGCTTCATTTCAAGCCCAATCACGAATAAAAACATCACGACGCCAAATTCAGCAAGGTGAATAATCGCTTGTGGGTCATTTATAATATGCAATCCAAAAGGCCCAATAACTAATCCTGCTGCTAAATAACCTAATACAGAACCTAATCCGATACGTTTGAATAGCGGCACGGCAACAACTGCAGCCCCCAATAGGGCTACAACCCGGATGAGATCACCCGCTCCTTCCGCAGCCATAGTTAACTCCTCAAATATTTTAAATATGAAAAAAGACCGCATAGTGCGATCTCAACAAATGGTCCCCCCTACCGGACTTGAACCAGTGACCAAGCGATTATGAGTCGCCTGCTCTAACCGACTGAGCTAAGGGGGGAAAGTGCGGTTGATTATAGAGAAATAATCCTTTGAAGTCTATATACAAAAGGATGGTCGTTGGAAAATTAACCATCCTTTTTTAGATTCATTATTGCAATACCGAAATATCCGCCACTTGTAAGAACAAGCCTTGCAACGTGTTTAAAATCGCTAAGCGGTTTTGGCGTAATGCTGGATCTTCCGCATTTACCATTACGTTATCAAAGAAGCTGTCTACTGGTGCACGTAAGTTCGCTAATTTATCTAATACTGTCGTGTAATCGCCTTGTGCGATAAGCGGTTGAACTTCAGTACGTAATGCAAGTACCGCTTCAGCAAGGGCTTTTTCTGCTGGCTCTACGCAAGCGGTCAAATTGATCTCGCCAATTGCAGCATCCGCTTTAGCTAAGATATTACTTACACGTTTATTTGCTGCCGCTAATGCCTCCGCTGAATCTAAAGTACGGAAATGTGATACCGCACGCACACGTGCATCAAAATCAGCTGGGCGAGTTGGACGACGCGCCAATACTGCTTGAATCACATCCACTGCAATGCCTTCATCTTGATACCATGCACGGAAACGACCGAGCATAAAGTCCACCACATCAGCAACCACGTTTTGATTCGTGAGTTTATCACCGAAAAGTGCGGCTGATTTTTTCACTAAATCTTCTAAATCAAGTGGTAAGTTTTTCTCAACGATAATACGTAATGCACCTAATGCCGCACGACGCAATGCAAATGGGTCTGCGCTACCTTTTGGTGCTTGGCCGATGCCGAAGATCCCCGTTAAGGTATCAAATTTATCCGCTAAAGCGACCGCACTTGCCACGAGTGATTTTGGTAATTCATCACCCGCAAAGCGTGGCATATATTGTTCATTTAACGCCACTGCCACTTCTTCATCTTCACCATCATGACGAGCATAGTGCATGCCCATTACACCTTGCGTATCTGTGAATTCGAATACCATGTTGGTCATCAAGTCACATTTTGACAGTAAACCCGCACGTTTTGCTTTTGCTTCGTCTGCACCGATTTGTTTTGCAATTTCGCCGGCAAGTTGTTCAATACGGTCTGTTTTGTCTTTCAATGTACCGAGTTGTTGTTGGAACAACACAGTTTCTAAACGTGGTAAACGATCAACCAGTTTTTGTTTTAAGTCGGTTTTGAAGAAGAATTCCGCATCGGTTAAACGTGGACGAACCACTTTTTCGTTCCCTTCAATAATCGCGGTTGGATCTTCAGGGTTGATGTTCGATACAAAAATAAAGTGCGGTAATAATTTGCCCTCTTTGTCATAAATCGGGAAATATTTTTGGTCGCCTTTCATGGTGTAAACCAAGGCTTCCGCAGGCACCGCTAAGAAACGCTCTTCAAATTTTGCCGCTAAGACATTTGGATATTCCACCAACGAGGTTACTTCTTCAAGCAGGCTTTCTTCAATATCAGCCACGCCGCCAAGTGCGGTCGCTTTTGCTTGAGATTTTGCCAAAATTTCTGCTTTACGCTCATTGAAATCTGCTACTACAGAACCTTTTTCACGTAATAATTGTGGATATTGGTCGGCATGTTGAATTTCAAATTCTTTCTCGCCTAAGAAACGGTGACCGCGAATGGTGCGCGCACTTGCCACACCTAAAATTTCGCCTTCGATCAACTCATCACCTAACAACATGGTTACCGTGTGAACCGGACGAATAAATTGCACGGTTTTGTCTGCCCAACGCATTGGTTTTGGAATTGGCAATTTTGCCAAGGCATTTGCAACGATGCCGTTAAGCAAGTTTTTGGTCGGTTGACCTTCAATTTTTGCACGGTGAACGAGCCATTCACCTTTATCAGTCGAAATGCGCTCTGCCTGATCAACGGTAATACCACAACCACGCGCCCAGCCTTCAGCCGCTTTAGTTGGTTTACCTTCCGCATCAAAGGCTGCAGACACTGCTGGCCCGCGTTTTTCAATTTCTTTGCTCGGTTGCTGTGTGACTAAGTTCAACACTTTCACCGCCAAACGACGCGGCGCAGCAAACCATTCGATTTTGTCGAATGATAAACCTGCTTGGTTTAATTCCGCCTCAACGTTATCTGCAAAAGAGGTTGCTAATGTTTTGAGAGCTTTTGGCGGCAGCTCTTCAGTGCCGATTTCTACTAGGAAGTTTTGGGTTGTCATTTTGTTTCTCTTATCTAAAAACTATTTATCAAATTTCGAATAATATAAAGTATGACCGCAAGTTTGACATACATGAGCTATCGCTACTGGCTTGTCATGCTCGCCCGCATGTGGGGTAAATCTTTGTATAATTCCGATATCTTTGGAACCACATTGATTACATTCAACCCTACCATTTTGCACTAAATGTGGATATTTACTTTTGTATTTCTCAAACGTATTTTCTTTCGTATATTTTATAAATTCTGAATTTTTCTTTCCTAATTTATAAATTACAAAAATAAATATTAAAAATAGTATAAAAGGTATAGAATCCACCTTACGCTCTCCGTTCTTCACTTCTGCCAAATCTCCCCTAACCCCTCTTTGCTAAAGAGGGGATTGGATCTTTGCAGGGTTAAATATCTATGTTTTACTTTAACATTTTTTTGAAAGCAGATAATTTAATCTCTATTGAAATTAAAATGTAAATGAGCCAGTTACTATCAATTTACTTAAGAATTCCCCCTCTTTAGCAAAGAGGGGTTAGGGGAGATTTGGCAGAGGTTAATCCAACCTCATACTCAATCAGCCCTTACATT
>JAHZCF010000092.1 GCA_019423005.1 Haemophilus sp. | reverse complement strand
AATTTCTCGTTAGAAAAAGTGATTTTAAGCCAACCGAATGTGCTCATTTCACTGAATGACAAACAAGGTTACAATGCACAAGCCGAATTGCTGCAACACCCTATGTTGCAAGATTTCTTCAAAAACCAACCGCTTGTCAGCATCCCGATGAAATATACCTATTGCTTCGATCACGGCGTGTGGCAAGGGGCAGAGAAGATTTATCAACAGTTAAAATAACCTATGACAAAAACACTCAAATTAAATACCGCACTTTTCTTCGCGTTGCTGTTGATTAGCGGATTTGCAGTTTATCATCAGCTCGGCGACTTTGCCCATCTCAAAAATGCGGATGGCGTACTCACCGATATGCGTTCAATGGTGCTGTGGGATATTCGTTTTCCACGCATTGGTTTAGCTTTATTGACGGGTGCCAGCCTAGCGATTGCCGGCAATGCGATGCAAGGTATTTTTCAAAATCCATTAGCCAGTCCGGGCTTACTCGGCAGTAGTTCTGGCGCAACCGCTGCTAGCGTATTTATCCTTTATTATTTTGCTGTACCATTTTCACTGCTCTTAGCCGGAGGAGTAATTGGTGCGCTTTTAAGCTTTTTCATCGTGTATTTAATCGCCAAAAACTACGGTACCACGATGATGATTCTAAGTGGCTTAGCGGTCAATATGTTGCTTGGTTCAGCGATTGCATTATTGCTTTCCAACGCTGAAAGCCCATGGGCATTAGCCGAACTTTACCGTTGGCTACAAGGCTCATTGATGTGGGCTAAATTAGATACCCTGCTTATTTCACTCCCGATTGTTCTGGCAGGGGTTTTCTGCTTATACCACACTCGCCGATACTTAGATTTACTCACCTTTGGTGAGGAAACAGCAAGCACCATGGGCGTGGATCCGAAACGTAGCTTTTTCATCAGCACCTTTGGTGTGGCTTTATTAGTGGGGGCAACCATTCCACAAACCGGCACCATCGGTTTTATCGGCTTAATCGCGCCACACTTTGCCCGTATCTTACTGAAAGCTCGCCCATCACAGCTTTACCTTACTAGCGCGTTAATCGGGGCGTTATTACTGTTACTAGCCGATTTAGTCATTTTATATATCCCGCTGTTCTCACATATTTACATCGGCACATTGACTGCGCTTATCGGCGCACCTTGTTTGATTTGGATGTTATTAACGCAACAGAGAAAAATCTATGATTAGAATTGAAAAACTCACCCAATCCTATTGCTTAAATGACATCAACTGTACGCTTCCATCAGGTAAATTGATTGGCATTATGGGCGCCAATGGTGCGGGAAAATCTACCTTATTGAAAACCATTGCGGGTATCTTGCCCCTCAAACAAGGGGAGGTTTGGTTCGATAACCAGCCATTAAGCAAAATGAACGCGACCGAAAAAAGCCAACACATTGCTTATCTTGCACAAAATACGCAAATTCATTGGGATTTATCCGTTTATGATGTGATTGCGTTAGGTTTGGCAGCTCCGTTACCAAAAGAAAAAGAGCGGTCAAAAATTCAAGCGTTTTCAGAAAAATTTGCGGTAACTCATTTACTCGATAAGCCATTTCAACAACTTTCAGGTGGCGAGAAAGCACGTGTACAACTCGCTCGTTGCTACATTAAGGAATCCCCTGTTTTATTGGTTGATGAGCCGATTGCACCACTCGACCCTTATTATCAAATTGATATGATGGAACAGCTTCAATCACTCACACCACAACATACGTGTGTTGTTGCCATTCATCACCTTTCATTGGCTTATCAATTTTGTGATGAAATTGTTCTATTAGATAAAGGAAAATTGTTAGCTGTAGGTGAAACGCAAGCCGTGTTAAATGCGGAGAATTTGGCAAAAGCCTTTCATATTCGGGCTGAAATTGATCCGCTGAAAAAGACTATCTCAAAAATTGAAAAACAATAAAATAAAAGCACTTAGCGATCCACTAAGTGCTTTTTTATAGAAATGAATTATGGTTGGATTTCTGAATCTACGAAGAAATAAGCAATTTCTCGTTTTGCGCTTTCAACACTATCAGAACCATGAACAGAATTTTCACGCTGACTTAACGCAAAGTCTTTGCGGATAGTACCCTCTGCTGCCTCAGCCGGATTCGTTGCGCCAATCAAAGTGCGGTAATCTTTCACGGCATTTTCTTTTTCCAATACAGAAACCACCATCGGTCCAGACATCATATACTCCACCAACGGTTCAAAAAATGGTTTACCTTGGTGTTCCACATAGAAACCTTCCGCTTGTTCTTTGGTTAATTGCACCATTTTAAGGGCAACGACACGGAATCCTTGTGATTCAAAACGCCCTAAAATAGCACCAATTAAATGACGCTTTACTGCATCGGGTTTAATAATTGAAAAAGTACGTTCTGTCATAAAATCCTACTTAACTTGCTTTCGTTACTAATAAATTTGCTAAAGTTTTCACACCAATTCCGGTTGCGCCAACCGCCCATAAATCACTACCTGATTTACGATAAGTGGCCGAACAATCAATATGTAACCAACGTTGTTGATAGTTTTTCACAAAATACGATAAAAATGCCATTGCAGTACTTGCGCCCGCGACAACCGGCGCTGTACCTGTATTTGCAATATCCGCAAAAGAAGAAGTGATTTGGCTACGATGGAATTCTTCAAAAGGCAAACGCCAGAACGGTTCATTTTCTTCTTTGGCAGCTTGGAATAAGCTATTTACCAACGCATCATCCATAGAAAGCACACTGTGGTAATCATTACCGACTGCCACTTTCGCTGCACCGGTTAAGGTTGCACAATCGACAATAAATTGTGGATTTTGACTATCGGCTTCAATTAAGCCATCCGCCAACACTAAACGACCTTCCGCATCAGTATTTAGAATTTCTGCGGTTACACCGTTTTTATATGTGATAATATCACCCAATTTAAACGCATTACCGCTCACCAAGTTTTCTGCACAGCATAGATAGAGTTTTACTCGTTGATTTAAACCGTGCGCAATCGCAAATCCTAACGCACCTGTTAATAACGCAGCGCCGCCCATATCAGTACGCATGGTGCTCATGCCATCACTTGGTTTGATGCTATAACCACCACTGTCAAAAGTAATACCTTTACCCACTAAACAGGCTAATACAGGCGCATTTGGATCATTAGTCGGGTTAAAATCTAATTGCAACATAGCGGGTGGATTAATAGAACCACGACCCACAGTAAAGATCCCGTGGTAACCTTGCTCTTTTAACGCTTCCCCAGAAATGATCTGAAAACTGACCGCACTTTTATCGGCATAATTTTCGGCTTGTTTAGAAATAAACTCAGCTGCACGCTCTGCTAATTTAACTGGCGTAAGTGTTTCTGCAGGTTCATTAATAATTCCACGTACAAAATCACCACATTCAATACGCGCTAATAACTCATCTTGCGGCTCATCATCTAAATGAGGAAATTCAATCGAATAGTCTTGCTTCGCCGAGTAAAAACCTTGATAAAATGCCCAGCAATTTTCTAATTCCCATGCATCCCCCACAAGTTCAACGTCTTTAATGCCTTGCCCACGTAACTTACGTGCGGCTTTTTGGACTAAAACAAGGTTCGATTTTTCATCATCTTTAAGATGAATAACGGCTTGATCTTGATTAAAACTTAAAATGGCATTTTTGCCCCAACTCTCCGAAGCGGGAGCCGTTGATAATGTAATTTGCATGTAGTTCTTCTCCTTTATTTATCTATTATTCTCTAGGTACCATTTTACCGTCTGACGAAGTCCTTGTTCAAAGGTTATTTGTGGTTGCCAACCTAATTCTGCATGAATTTTAGAACAATCCAATGAATATCGCACATCGTGACCAGGTCGGTCTTTTACAAAGGTTATTAAATCTTCGTAATACTTAATGTGATTAGGCTTATTTGGCGCAAGTTCTTCGAGCAATTGGCAAATTGTTTTAACCACTTCAAGGTTTGTTTTTTCACAATTTCCACCGATATTATAGTTTTCCCCGACTCGACCTTTTGTTAAAACTAAATATAAGGCTTGGATATGATCTTCCACAAATAACCAATCACGAATCTGTTGCCCATCACCATAAATTGGCAAAGGCTTTCCCATTACAGCATTTGAAATCATTAAAGGGATAAGCTTTTCAGCATGCTGATAAGCTCCATAGTTATTGGAACTGTTTGTGATAATCACCGGCAAACCATAAGTACGATGCCAAGCGTGCACCAAATGGTCACTTGCTGCTTTTGAGGCGGAATAAGGACTACTCGGATGATAAGGGGACTGTTCGGTAAAGGCTGGTTCAGAAAAGGATAAATCCCCATACACTTCATCTGTAGAAATATGGTGGAATCGAAAGGTAGTTTTTTTAGCTTCATCTAAGGTATGCCAATAATTCTTAGCAACCTCTAACAACGTATAAGTACCAACAATATTGGTTTGAATAAAATCAGCCGCTCCCGAAATAGAACGATCGACATGACTTTCTGCCGCCAAATGCATCAC
>JAHZCF010000091.1 GCA_019423005.1 Haemophilus sp. | reverse complement strand
CATTTGCCACTACGTTACAAACGAAATTCGTCTATGACATGGGCTTTGAAAAAGAGCATATTGCGTTGGTGGTAAAAAGTACCTCACTTTGGGCGAGTATCTCTGCCGGTCTCGTGGGTGGTGTGATTATGTTGCGCCTAGGCATTAATCGCGCATTATGGGTGTTTGGTTTTATCCAATTGATTACTATTGGTGGATTTATTTGGTTAGCTGCATTTGGGCATTTTGACCATATCGGTGCAGCAGAACTTTGGAAATTAGGTTTCGTTATTGCGGGTGAATATATCGGTGTCGGTCTTGGTACCGCCGCCTTTGTCGCCTTTATGGCTCGCGAAACGAATCCGCTTTATACAGCCACTCAATTAGCTTTATTTACCAGCCTTTCTGCTTTACCAAGTAAAGGATTTGGTATGTTATCGGGTTACTTGGTTAAAGCAGTGGGCTACTATCATTTTTTCTGGATTTGTTTATTCCTCGCTATTCCCGGAATGATTTGTTTATTCTGGGTGGCACCATGGAATGAAAAAGGAAATGAAAAAGCTTAAAATAAAATAAAGTGCGGTCAAAATTAACAGCAAAATCATTTGACCAAACAAGGCTTTAACGGTATTTTAAACAGGTTTATTATTTATTGGAGATTTGTATGAAAATTATTCTTTTAGGTGCGCCTGGTGCAGGAAAAGGCACGCAAGCACAATTTATTATGAACAAGTTTGGCATCCCACAAATTTCAACAGGGGATATGTTCCGTGCAGCGATTAAAGCGGGGACAGAATTAGGCAAACAAGCAAAAGCATTAATGGATGAAGGAAAATTAGTACCGGATGAATTAACCGTGGCGCTAGTAAAAGATCGTATTTCTCAACCAGATTGTGCAAATGGTTTCTTATTAGATGGTTTCCCACGTACAATTCCACAAGCGGATGCATTAAAAGATTCTGGCGTGAAAATTGATTACGTTTTAGAGTTTGATGTACCGGATGAAGTGATCGTTGAACGTATGAGTGGTCGTCGTGTTCACCAAGCGTCTGGTCGTTCTTATCACATCGTTTACAACCCACCAA
Organism: Haemophilus sp.; assembly: GCA_019423005.1. Taxonomy (GTDB): domain Bacteria; phylum Pseudomonadota; class Gammaproteobacteria; order Enterobacterales; family Pasteurellaceae; genus Haemophilus_D. The sequence continues at coordinate 24,423 of JAHZCF010000091.1, read as the reverse complement.
AAGTGGAAGGTAAAGATGATGTAACGGGTGAAGATTTAATTATCCGTGCCGATGATAAACCAGAAACTGTGTTAGATCGTTTAGCGGTTTACCACAAACAAACCAGCCCATTAATTGATTATTACCAAGCTGAAGCAAAAGCAGGTAATACGCAATATTTCCGTTTAGATGGTACTCAAAAAGTGGAAGCTGTAAGCCAAGAGTTAGATAAAATCTTAGGTTAAAATAGACTGGAAACTGACCGCACTTTGAAGATTAAAGTGCGGTTAATTTTTCAAAAGGATTTTGAGATCGTAAATTGAGATCGTATTTGGGGACATTATGAGCAAGAAAAGAACAATAGCATTGACGATTTCGGCTATCGCAGTGGCACTTGGGATTGGCGCACAATTTTACACCAATCATAAAATCGATCAGGTGTTAAAAAATTTCCCTTATTCTTTGGATAACCAAGCAACATTGAATGTGACGCAAACCGCGAAAAACTTTTTTATTCGTGAGTTGATCTTTAGTGTAAAAGATAGTGATGCGAAAAGCACAAATGTGATTTCAACTAAGCTCACCGCACTGCCTTTCTTCATTACAGCGGAGTCTCAGCTGTCCGAGCAATTAGTTCGTCAATTAAATAAAACATTAAATATCACGATTGATAAAAACACGATTAATAGTAAATTTTCGCCGGTAGGGGATTATTTACAGTCTGATATTTTGACGGAATTCCGTGATTTTGCGAATAAGTCCCAAAACCTTTCTATTGGTCTTCATTTCTTAAAAAATAAAGAAGTTGAGCTAAAAACAAACTTAAGTGGTTTTAATTACGATAAAGACACGAAACTTGAAGAAATTGAGGGTGAAGCTCGCCTTGTGCCTGTTGGAGCAAATCAATATGACCTATCAAGTATTGACTTAACCGCGAAAAATGCCGAATTAGCGTTGTTAAATGGTGAAAATACACATATTTATCTTAAAAATGCGACTTACCATTTTGATGTAAAATCAGGCGAGGCAGATAAACGTGATCTGAGCACAAAATTCAGCAGTGATATTTTGCGCGTAGCCAATAAAAGCCGTACGACAGAAGAAAGTCAAGCAACAGCAGGTGGTTTAAATTTATTAGTTAAGCAAAACGGCGTGCCAAGTTCGATCAATTTTCATCATGAATTTAAAAAATTAAGTGATGGTTCATTAAGCATTAAAGATGGCGTCAATTTGTTAACAAAAATTTTTACACAAAACGATCGTTTTGATAGTTCGTTATCTGTGCTTTCTGTTAATGTCCCTAAAAATAATCAACCTTACTTTAACTTACAAAATGCCGGTCTTGAACTTAAGTTGGCGAATACGGATTTAACTAAAGCCAATGTGGATTTTAAACTGAATGTTGAAAGCGTGAAGCAAACGCCTACCGATGAAGACCGTAAATGGGAAGCCAAAGGTGGTAAGGTTAATATTCAGTTAGATGATTACAATGTGGCAAATGAACTGGCTTTTGTACCGTTTTTATTAGATACCATTGCAGAGAAAGAAGCGCCTGCAAAAGATAATAAAGATTTCTTAAATGCCAAAGATAAATGGGTAAAAGAATTTAGTGGTAAAACCAATATTGAAGCCGCATTAAAATCATTTAATATGGCCGATTTAGTGCTTGATGACGTATCAGCCAGTGATAAGACGGAAACACTAGACAATGATCAATATAATGAACATATCACATTGTCTGCGAATAAAGCTAGTTACCCAAGTGCAGGGTTCCAATTTGAAAAATTAGCGGTTGATGCACCATTTAAAATTAATCATAGCAAAGCGCATTTATCAGCAAGATTTTGCTCAGCACCTTTTTATGGTGCATTGTGTAACACGCATTTAACGTCAGCAACATTTGAGAAATACATTAAAAACTCCTGGAAAGAGCTCGATTTAATCGTTGATAATGCAACGTTAAATTTCAATTTAAATACTTATCCTGAAACCACTGCTTATCCAGTTAAATTGGAAGTCAGTGGTATTGTGCCCCAAGTACCAGAAGATGATTCATCAGATATGATTCCAGATAATATTGAAGGCACATTTAATTTGACATTAAATAAAATGTTGTTTGATGACCAAAATGAAAAAGCCTTAGCGATTAAGGAAAATTCATACTTTTGGCAATATTTAAGTAGCTTTGTGAAGTATGATGGAAAACTTCACCGAGAATTTGTGGAAGAAGGTGATAATTACGTTTCTAGAGTGGAAAAAACAGAAAATGGCTACTTAATTAATGGTCGAACCCTTGAAGATCTTCGTCAAGAAAGCATGATGGAGAGTGATGAGGGCGAAGAAGAGAAGCCAGCAGCAACTGACTAGTTGAAAGGATAATATAAGAAATGACCGCACTTGCGATTCAAAGTGCGGTCATTTTTTTATCTGTTTTTGATTACTTCACTAATCCACCACTTGCTTGTAAATCAGCATGGTAGGAAGAGCGAACAAATGGGCCACAGGCAGCGTGTTCAAAGCCCATCGCGTTGGCTTTTTCACGGAACTCATCAAATTCGGCTGGTGGCACATAGCGTGCAACCGGTAAGTGATGGCGACTTGGTTGGAGATATTGACCCAGTGTAAGCATAGTGACGCCGTTTGCACGTAAGTCTTCCATCACTTGAAGAATTTCTTCATTAGTTTCACCTAATCCAACCATTAAACCTGATTTAGTTGGGATGTTTGGGAACATTTCTTTGAAATCATGAAGCAATTTTAAAGACCATTGATAATCGGCACCTGGACGAATTTCTTTATATAAACGTGGCACATTTTCCAAGTTGTGGTTGAACACATCCGGTGGATTGTCTTTTAATTTTTCTAAGGCTTGGGTAATACGTCCACGAAAATCAGGAACCAAAATCTCAATTTTAATGCCAGGGTTTAATGCACGCACTTCTTTTACACATTCAGCAAAATGACCTGCACCACGATCAGGCAAATCATCACGGTCTACAGAGGTAATCACCACATATTTCAACTTCATATCTTGGATAGTTTCAGCTAATTTACGTGGTTCATCTGGATCGGGCGGTAATGGTTTACCATGTGCAACATCACAGAAAGGGCAACGACGAGTACAAATCGCCCCTAAAATCATAAAAGTTGCCGTGCCGTGGTTAAAGCACTCGTGTAAATTTGGACAAGACGCTTCTTCGCAGACAGAATGTAGGCCATGACGACGCATCCCGTTTTTGATAGTTTCGATCTTTAATGAACTAGACGGCAATTTGATTTTCATCCATTCCGGCTTTTTTAATAATTCTTGATTAGGATCGATGTTTTTAACAGGGATGATTGATGTTTTGGCTGCATCACGGTATTTCACACCGCGTTCCATTTTAAAAGGCGTTGACATTTTTCTTTCCTAAAGAAAATGCCTGATTCAGGCATTTTTAAATATTTTATAAAAGTGAATGTTATAAATTTGTAACATTATAGCCCAAAAGTTCGGCAAAGTGTTTAATTAATTTTGGGGAAACTTTGTCAAGCGTTGCCTCTTCTTTACCGATAAAATCAGCAAGCTGACACATTTCAAGCCCTGCATAGCCGCAAGGATTAATGTAATGGAAAGGATTGAGATCCATATTGATATTAAACGCGAGCCCATGGAAAGAGCAGCCTTTTCGAATGCGTAAACCTAATGAACAGATTTTTTTGCCATCAATATACACGCCAGGTGCATCAGGTTTGGGATAACCTTCAATACCATAGTCTGCAAGGGTTTTTACAACAGATTGTTCAAGTGCGGTCACTAATTGACGGACATTTAAATGTTCATGACGTTTAATATCAATGAGCACATACATGATCTGCTGACCTGGGCCATGATAAGTAATTTGACCGCCGCGATCTGATTGAACCACAGGAATACTACTACTGTGTAATAAGTGTTCCGGTTTGCCGGCTTGGCCTTGTGTAAAAACAGGATGATGCTCGACAAGCCAAATTTCATCAGTCGTTTCTGCATTTCGATTATCGGTGAATTCCTGCATGTTGTGCCAGATCTCTTGATAATCTTGTAATCCTAATTGACGGACAATTAAATCTGTTTTGTTCATCTTAGATAACCATTTTGACACCTTCAACTTTAGCAAGCTCTTTGTAAAGCGTTTCTACTTGCTCAAAGTTTTGTGCCACGATATCAATTGAAACAGAATTATAGGTTCCTTTGCTGCTGCGTTTTTCATTTGGAATATAATCACCCGGTAAATATTTTTGTATCACCGCAACGATGTCTTGCGCTAAGCCTTCACGGTTAACACCTGCGACTTTAAATGTCATTGCAGCGGGGAATTCCATTAACTCTTTTAGTTTTTCATAATCATTTTCGGTTGTCATGTTGCATCCTTATTTAAGAGTAAGGTGCATGAATCAGTTAAATTCACACACCTTACGAATTTATTGATGTGATATAAATGGGGAAGTGCGGTTAATTTTCAAGGCCTTTAATCAAATAATCCTTTGATTGTTAACACTAACCAGTCCCAACCTTTACCGAAGAAACCACCTTCTTGCACGTCTTCTAATGCTTGAAGATTAACAATTGCCACATCCTTGCCATCTAGTTGATAAACGATTTTACCCACAACCTGACCTTTTGTTAAAGGTGCTTGTAAGTATTTGTTATCTAATTCGTAACGTGCTTTTAAGTCTGCTTGTTTTCCTTTTGGCACGGTAATAAAGCCATCTTGTAATAAACCAAGTTGAACTTCACCTTTATCACCGTAGTAAACCGATTGTGTTGAAATTTTTTCATTGGCTTTGTGGGTTTTTAAGGTTTCAAAGTTAGCAAACCCCCATTGTAAGAGTTTTTTACTTTCGACTTCACGGCCTTTATAGGTTGGTACACCCATGACAACAGAAATCAAACGCATATTGTTTGGACTAGTTGCAGATGCGACAAGGTTATAACCTGCTTGGCTAGTGTGACCGGTTTTCATACCGTCCACATTAATGGTTTTGTCCCATAATAAGCCGTTACGGTTAGGTTGTTTGATTTTGTTGAAAGTAAAGTCTTTTTCTGCGTAGATTTTATATTCTTCCGGTAAATCACGAATAATATGCGCACCAATAATCGCCATATCACGTGCAGTTGAATATTGGTTTGGATCGTCTAAACCATGTGGTGTGGTGAAGTTAGTATTTTTTAAGCCAAATTGTTGAACGTATTTATTCATGGTATCAACAAAGTTAGCCACGGTACCCGAAATATGTTCAGCCACTGCGACACAGGCATCATTACCAGAAACAATGATAATCCCTTTATTTAAATCACTCACAGACACTTGTTGATTTAAATTTAAGAACATTTTTGATGAATCAGGGAAATTTCTACCCCAAGCGCTTTCGCTAATTGTCACCATATCTTCATTATGGATTTTACCTTGTTTTAATGCTGCACCAACTACATAGCTAGTCATCATTTTGGTTAATGAGGCTGGGTATTGGCGTTGGTCTGGGTTAAGTGATGCAAGTACCGCACCAGAATTGTAATCCATTAAAACATAAGTTTGCGCATTCACTTCCGGTACTGCGATACCGTATTGAATATCTTCAGCGGCAGCAAATGTTGATGCTGCTATTAATCCCGAGAAGAGTACAATTTTTTTCAATTTTGCAGATTGTTTTAACATAGCATTTCCTTTAATAGCTTATTGGTTTTTATAAGTATAAACGATTACGGGTTGCCCATTGATCGTTTTTTGTAATTTTGTTTTTAATTGATTCATATCCGCTTGATCCGCAATTGGTCCAAAATGGATTTCATAGTTTCGCCCGTTTTGGTTAATTTCGGTTTTTATGTCGTCTAACGCGAGCTTTGTGATGATGCTTTCTGCTTGATTTTTTGACGACAGCGCGAGTAGTTTTAGCTTGAAGACAGTTTTTGCATCGTTTGTGCTGTCTAAGTTTTGATTTTTTTTTTCGTTATTTTTATTGATTACTAAACGATCACTGGCTTCTTGCGTTTTAGCATGTTTAGTCAGTGTTTTTGCCCCAGCCCCTGAAATTTGGCCTTTATGATCCACATGTAAGGCTTCAATTCTTACTTGCCCTGTACCACGAGCAATAAGGCCTAATTCTTTCGCAGCCGAATGGGATAAGTCAATGATACGTTTCTCACTGAATGGGCCGCGATCATTAATTCGTACAATCACTTTACGATTGTTATGCAAGTTTGTGACAACCGCATAAGAGTTTAAAGGCAACGTTTTATGTGCAGCGGTGAAAAGTGCCGAATTATAGCGTTCACCATTAGCTGTTTTACGACCATTAAATTTATGGTGGTAATAGCTGGCTGTCCCTTCTTTTGAATAGGACTTTGCCTCATCACCTTGTGTGGTGTATGTTTTACCATTCACCTCATAGCTTTGTGGGGCTTGAACGGTCGTGGTAATCGATAGCGAATCCCCTTGAATACCATACATTTTTTGAGTATCGGCAAAAGCAGAGAAACTTGAGCTACTTATCAAGGTGAAAAGTGCGGTCGTTTTTAAGATGTTTTTTAATGTCATACTTATTACTTTCTAGATTATCGGTGCTCTTCATAAGAAAGCCAAAAGGGAAATTAGTTCCCTTTCATAAAGCGAGGTTTATGAGTATGAATAGACATCACCAAACCAAAGCTTGCCATAATGGCCACATATGAAGTACCGCCGTAGCTAAAGAGTGGTAAAGGCACCCCAACAACAGGCAAAATACCGCTCACCATACCAATATTCACGAAGACATAAACGAAGAATATCAGTGTGGTTGCTCCAGCAAGAATACGCCCGAAAGAGGTTTCTGCATTTACCGCAATTATTAAGCCACGGATAATAATAAACAAATAAATTGCCATCAGAATAAGAAAACCGACCATTCCATGTTCTTCACTCATCACGGCAAAAATAAAATCAGTGTGTGGTTCAGGCAAAAATTCTAATTGAGATTGTGTTCCTTGCATCCATCCCTTGCCAGATATACCGCCTGAACCGATGGCAATTTTGGATTGCAAAATGTGGTAACCTGCACCAAGCGGATCTTTCTCTGGATCAAGTAAGGTTAATACACGCATGCGTTGGTAGTCATGCATTAAATACATCCACATGATAGGAATAAATGCCGCTAATCCTACTACTGCAGCAAGAATAAGCCACCAACTCATCCCTGCTAAGAATACCACGAATAAGCCTGATGCACTAACCAGAATTGATGTGCCTAAGTCTGGTTGAAGAGCCACAAGTAAAGTTGGCACAATAATCATGGCGATAGCAATAAAGGTTTCGCTCATTTTCGGTGGTAATGGACGGTTACCTAAATATACCGCCACCATTAATGGTACCGCGAGTTTGACAATTTCAGAAGGCTGAAAGCGAATAAACCCAAGATCTAGCCAACGTTGAGCCCCTTTACTGGTTGTACCGATAGCATCAACTAAAATCAGCATGATAAAACCCACCAAATATAAGTAAGGGGCGAGTCGCTGATAAAATTTAGGGGGAAGTTGCGCCATAATCATCATGACAGTAAAACCTAATATGACCTGAATGATACGATTTTGGAACATCACTTCACTGGCACCAGATGCACTATAAAGCACAAGCATGCCATAGGCTGTAATAGCGGCTAATCCAATAAATAATAAAAAATCAATATGTAAGCGTTGCCATAATCGCAAGCATAGAGGCACTTTTTCTTCCATTATTCATTCTCACTTGGTTGAGATTCTAGTGCTGGCGCATCTAAATCAGTTTGGTTCGTCTTTTTCTCTTTTTCAGCATTTTCTAGACGTTCAATTTGCGGCAAGCGTTTATTCAAGTAGAAATCCATAATTTGCCGTGCAATTGGCGCCGCATTACTTGAACCACCGCCCGCGTTTTCTAAAATAATGGTGACAACTAATTTTGGATCTTCATAAGGCGCATAAGCCGTGAACCAAGCATGGTCATGTAATTCTTTTTTCAATCCAGCCGCATTATATTTTTGGTTTTCCTTTAAGCTGAACACTTGTGCTGTACCGGATTTCCCTGCTACGTGGTAATTCGTACCGATAAAGGCTTTTCGTCCTGTCCCTGCACCTGAATTCACCACATTGAACATACCGCGCTTAGCTGCATCCCAATAAGCTTGTTTCGGATCGGTAATATCTTCATATAAAAGCGGATCTTGATACGGCTCAATGGTGGCACCTTCAACCGATTTCATTAAATGCGGTGTATGAATTTTACCGTTATTGACCACAATAGAGGTCGCTTTTGCCACTTGTAATGGTGTAGCCGTCCAATAACCCTGGCCTATACCCACTGAGATTGTATCGCCTTGTACCCAAGGTTTTTTGTAACGTTTTTGTTTCCATTCTTTACTCGGCATATTAGCCGTAGCTTCTTCTTGAATTTCAATCCCTGTTGGCATACCAAAGCCAAAACGTTTCATCCACATGGAAAAACGATCAATACCTAAATTAAAGGCGGTTTGATAGAAGAAGGTATCCGATGATTCAGTAATGGCTTTGTTTAAATCCGTATAACCATGCCCTGTTTTTTTCCAATCTCGGAAACGTTTTGTTGAGTTTGGTAATGTCCAGTAGCCTGGGTCAAAAATCGTGGTATTAGGTGTAATCACCCCTTCAGTTAATGCCGCAACAGCAACGAATGGTTTTACCGTAGAGGCTGGTGGATACACCCCTTGTGTTGCACGACTGTAAAGTGGTCGAGTTGGATCTTCGAGTAAACGTTTGTAATCACTGGAAGAAATGCCATCGACGAATAAATTATTATCGTAGCTTGGTGTTGAAACCATCGCTAATACACTATTATCTTTTGGATCAAGCACAACAACAGCGCCTTTTTGACCTGAAAGGAGCGACATAATGTAGCGTTGAAGAGTAAAATCGATAGTCAGATGAATACTTTTCCCCGCGGTGGCGGGTTGTTCACGTAGTTTACGAATAACTTTACCACGGTTATTAATTTCAACCTCTTCGAAACCAGTTGTACCATGGAGTTGTTCTTCGTAATAACGTTCAATACCCAGTTTCCCCATGTCCGTAGAACCGGAATAGTTAGCAAATTTTTCTTCTTTTTTTAGGCGCTCAACATCTCGGTCATTAATGCGTCCAACATAACCCAAAATATGAGTCATGGCTTCGCCATACAGGTAATTTCGTTTGAAATAAGGACGTACATCAAGGCTTGGATATTTATACTGGTTTACTGCAAAACGGGCAATTTGTTCTTCCGTTAAGCTTGGTTTGAGTAAAATCGGCGTATAGCGTGTACCACGACGACGCTCTTTTTTGAAATGCTCAATGTCTTCATCAGTGAGTCCTACAACATAGCGCAATTCTTCAAAAGTGCGGTCTAAATTTTCTGTTTTTTCCGGCACGATATATAAACCGAAAAAAGTGAGGTTTTCTGCCAGTAACTCGCCGTAACGGTCGTAAATTAATCCGCGAGTAGGAGGAAGCGGAAGTAATTTAATACGGTTACCATTTGAGCGAGTTTGGTACATGTCGTAATTCACCACTTGGAGATGGTAAATATTAGCAAATAGCACACCACTTAGGGCTAAAATACCGATGAATGCGACCAATGTTCGACGCGCAAACAAGTTCCGCTCCGCTTTTTTATCGCGGATCGGTTCATTGGTTGGTGCAGAAAAGAATTTTTTTAAATTCATCGGTAATGTAATACGTTATTCTCTATGATAAGGGTGGTTTGTTGTCAGTGACCACGCGCGGTATAAACTTTCTGCCACGACAACTCGCACTAATGGATGGGGCAGTGTGAGTGGTGACAGTGACCAACTTTGTTCTGCTGCCGCTTTGCATTCGGGGGATAAACCTTCAGGCCCGCCAATGAGTAAGCACACATCACGACCATCATTTTTCCAGCCCTCTAATTGCTCAGCAAGCTGTGGTGTTGTCCAAGGTTTGCCAGGGATATCTAATGTGACTACTTTGCCTTTTCCGCAAGCTGCGAGCATCGCTTTGCCTTCTTGCTCTAAGATACGTTTAATATCCGCATTTTTTCCACGCTTGCCTGCAGGGATTTCAATGAGTTCAAAAGGCATGTCTTTAGGAAAACGACGTTGGTATTCTTCAAATCCGGTGGTAACCCAAGCCGGCATTTTGGTGCCCACTGCAATTAATGTGATTTTCATCCTTTTCCCTTTTAAAACACCATCAAAATTGACCGCACTTTATGCCCAAAGTTTTTCTAATTGATACATTTCACGTGCATCGCGCTGCATGATGTGTACGATGGTTTGACCGAGATCGACCACGATCCAATCTGCGGTATTACGACCTTCTTCACCAAAGGTTTCATAACCGGCTTTTTTACATTCCGCAATAAGGTTATCGGCCATCGCAGAGACTTGGCGGCTAGATGTACCGGTACAAATAATCATATTTTCAGTAATCGATGATTTGCCTTTTACATCAAAATGCACAATTTCAGTGCCTTTTAAATCATCGAGTTTATCAATTACAAATTCAACTAATGACATTTCTTTTCCTATCTAAATAAAGCGATGAATTCTATCATTGAATGAGGGAAAGGGATAGGCTTAGGGCAGATTTTATTTGAATTGTTTCATGGTTTTCATGGTGCTTAACGTAAATATTGGGGCAGTTATTCTGCCCCAAGTCTGAAGGATGTTAAACCCATAAAAGAATGGCTAATAATTGTGGTGAAATGATCCGTAAGAACATGGTGAGCGGATAGACTGTCGCATAGGAGAGTGCTGCGGCACCGCTTCCTTCTTTCAGTTCATTGGCGAAAGCAAGCGCAGGAGGATCCGTCATTGACCCCGCTAACAGGCCACAAAGAGAAAGATAATTTAATTTTACATATAAACGTGCAATGATACCTACAATCATTAATGGTACAAGAGTGATGAAAATACCGTAGCCCATCCATTCAAGACCGGAACCATTGGTGAGTGTGTCCACAAAGCTACCGCCAGATTTTAAACCGACTACAGCAAGGAAGAGCACAATACCAATTTCGCGCAATGCCAAGTTCGCACTCGGTGGCATAAACCAGTAGAGTTTTCCGATAGAGCCAATTCGAGCCAAGATCAATGCGACGACTAACGGTCCGCCTGCTAGCCCTAATTTTAATGCCACAGGGAAACCTGGAATATAGAAAGGAATGGAGCCGAGTAATACCCCTAAGCCAATCCCAATAAACACTGGCAACATTTGTACTTGTAACAGTTTCTGTTTGGCGTTCCCGATCACTGAAATTGCTTGGTTGAGAATATCAGTTTTACCCACCATGTGTAATACATCACCAAATTGAAGTGTTGTATGTGCAGTTGGTACTAATTCGACACCTGCTCGGTTTAAACGTGAAATGACTACACCGTATTTTTGATGAATGCCGAGATGACGAATTTGTTTTCCGAGTACTTTTTCATTGGTGACGACCACGCGCTCAGAACGAATTTCGCCACTCAAGTTTGCTACCGGGATATCAACTTCTTCCCCAATGATAAGGTGCATTTTTTTCAAGCCTTCAGGATTGCCGACCAAATGTAAAATATCCCCAAGTTGAATATCGGTATCTGCTTTCGGCACAATAACAAGCTCACCCCGTTTCAAGCGAGAGCAGACGACATCTTCATCATCAAAACCTGGAATTTCAATCAAATGGATACCATTGAGATTAGTATTGGTGACTTTCAGAGACATGCTTTTGAGTGCTTCTTTGTCATGACCACTTTCTTTTTCAAAATTTGCTGCTTCTTTATCCACTTTAATTTTAAAGAAAAGACGAATAAGCCACATAGAAAGTAAAATGCCACAAATTCCAAAAGGATAAGCCATTGCATAGGCCATCCCCATGTTAGACGTCGTTTGCGACATGCCTAATTCAGAAAGAATTTGCTGACCCGCACCGAGAGATGGGGTATTGGTGACTGCACCGGAGTAAATACCAAGCGCGACATCAAGAGGAATATCCGCCAGCTTATAAATGAGAATTGTCACCACTGCACCAAGTGCAACGATTAAAGTGCCTAACCCATTTAAGGTTAAGCCTGATTTTCGTAAGGAAGAAAAAAATCCGGGACCGACTTGAATACCTATCGTATAAACAAACAGAATTAAGCCGAACTCTTGCACAAAATGTAACGTATGGCTATCCAATTTAATGCCATATTGAGTGGTAAAATGGGCAACTAAAATACCACCAAATAGCACGCCACCAATACCTAATCCTACACCTTTAATTTTAAAATGCCCGATCCATAGACCAATTACGGCAACGAGGGCAAGCAAACTAATGGTAATCGCAGTTTCACTCATACCGACCTCTAATTTATTAAAAATTTAACTATTTTGGATTATAACAATTTGATATCCTACCCGCTTGTAACAAAGTCAAAAAATGTTATCTCCATCACATTTTTTCTTGCTTAAAAATAAACACCGCCTAAAATGACCGCACTTTTTTGATTTTATAGGTTGATTATGGATTACGCTCAAGAGGCCATTAATTCGCTTTTATGGATAGCAAAAACATTAGCGATGACGGCTGTCGTGTTTAGCTTTGGTATTTTCTTATTAGTCCGTTTTACCCACTGGGGGAAACAATTTTGGCAATTTGCTGGTGGTTATCTTTCACCACGCCGAAGTATTAAACCTTTGCTATTTTTCTTGTTAATTGTGGCGATGACATTGGTCAGTGTGCGTATTAGCTTGGTGCATTCCGAATGGTACAACAATATGTACACATCCTTGCAGGAATTTAATGAACCTGTGTTTTGGGATCAAATGGTGCTGTTTTGTGTGATAGCGACAAGTTCAGTGATTGCTGCATTGCTGAGCTATTATTTAGAGCAACGTTTTTCTATTGATTGGATCGAATGGTTGAATGGTCAGCTAGTGGATAAATGGATGAATAATCGCGCGTACTATAAAACGCAGTATGTTTCCGCTAACTTAGATAACCCCGATCAACGTATTCAACAAGATGTGCAATCCTATGTGCGAACCACGCTCTCTTTAAGTACCGGGGTGATTGATGCTGTCACCTCTATGATTTCTTACACGATCTTATTGTGGGGATTAGCGGGACCAATGATGGTATTTGGTACTGAAATTCCACGCATGATGGTATTCTTGGTATTTGCTTATGTGATTATCACTACCGCGATTGCATTCCGTTTAGGGCGTCCGTTAATTATGCTGAATTTCGTCAACGAACGCTTAAACGCTAACTATCGTTATTCTTTAATTCGCATCAAAGAATATGCGGAAAGTGTGGCATTTTATGCGGGGGAGAAAGTTGAGAGCAGCCAACTTTATAAACAATTCGGTACGGTGATCAATAACATGTGGGATATTGTTTATCGAACCTTAAAATTCTCTGGTTTTAACCTAGTAGTAAGCCAAGTTTCCGTTGTGTTCCCTTTGTTAATTCAAGTGGGGCGTTATTTTGAGAAACAAATTAAACTCGGCGATCTGATGCAAACGCTACAAGTATTTGGTAAGTTGCATTCAAATCTTTCCTTCTTCCGTAATTCTTACGATGGTTTTGCTGGATACAAAGCCACATTGGATCGTTTAACTGGCTTTAGTTATGCGATTGATATGGCGAATCGTCAATCTACTTCGCATTTACACGAACATGAAACTGACGTGATCTTTAAGGATTTAAGCATCAGTAATCCATTTGGAAAAACCTTAATTGAGAATTTAAATTTAACACTGCCACAAGGTTCAACCCTATTAATTCAAGGTCATTCAGGCGTGGGTAAAACCACGTTATTGCGAACAGTAGCAGGGCTTTGGGTGTATTCAGAAGGGGATGTGTATTGTCCACCCCATCAGCTTTTCTTATCGCAAAAACCTTATTTACCACAAGGCAGCTTATTGACTGCGCTGGCTTATCCGAATGAAGAAAAGGCCTTTAATCGTGATGAGATGATTGAGGTATTAAAACAAGTGTCCTTAGGCCATTTACAAGATCGTTTAGATCAAGAACAAGATTGGACACGAATTCTTTCTCTCGGTGAGCAACAACGTTTGGCTTTTGCTCGTTTGTTATTACATAAACCGAAAGTAGCATTCCTGGACGAAGCCACTGCGAGTATGGATGAAGGCTTAGAAGATAATATGTATCGTCTATTAAAAGAATGTTTACCTCATACAACGGTTATTAGTGTGGGGCATCGTTCAACCTTGCAAGCTTTCCATCAGCAACAATTGATGATTTTAGGTAATGGCGAGTGGCAATTCACTGACCGAAATCTCGTATAAAACACCATTAAAATTGACCGCACTTACCTTGTTAGAAAAAATAGTGAGGTAAGTGTGGATGAACAAAGCAAAAAATCCTGTTATCAAACTCGATTTTTTGATACATTTAGCACAATTTTTTTCTATGCTCAGAAATGAGTAATTTTTCACCAAACTAATGACGGAATTCTTATGTTATTCAAAAAAATTCGTGGTTTATTTTCAAATGATCTTTCTATCGATCTAGGTACAGCAAATACATTAATTTACGTGAAAGGCCAAGGCATCGTACTTGATGAACCTTCAGTTGTGGCAATTCGTCAAGACCGTATGGGCGCATACAAAAGTATTGCGGCAGTAGGTAAAGAAGCAAAACAAATGCTTGGTCGTACCCCAAAAAGTATCGTGGCTATTCGTCCGATGAAAGATGGTGTCATCGCTGATTTTTCTGTGACAGAGAAAATGTTGCAGTACTTTATCAAACAAGTACATAGCGGTAACTTTATGCGTCCTAGCCCGCGAGTGCTAGTTTGTGTACCGGCTGGAGCAACTCAAGTTGAACGTCGTGCAATCAAAGAATCAGCATTAGGTGCAGGTGCACGTGAAGTTTATTTAATTGAAGAGCCAATGGCGGCTGCAATCGGTGCAAACTTGCCGGTTTCTACAGCGATCGGTTCAATGGTCATTGATATCGGTGGTGGTACCACTGAAGTGGCGGTGATTTCTTTAAACGGTATCGTGTATTCATCTTCTGTACGTATTGGTGGTGACCGTTTTGATGAAGCGATCATCTCTTATGTTCGTCGTACTTTTGGTTCTGTGATTGGTGAGCCAACTGCAGAGCGTATCAAACATGAAATTGGTTCAGCTTACATTCAAGAAGGTGATGAAATTTTAGAAATGGAAGTGCACGGTCATAACCTTGCTGAAGGTGCGCCTCGCTCATTCAAATTAACTTCTCGTGATGTACAAGAAGCTCTTCAGCAGCCATTAAATGGTATCGTTGCAGCGGTGCGTACAGCGCTTGAAGAATGCCAACCAGAACACGCTGCAGATATTTTCGAACGCGGTATGGTGTTAACGGGTGGTGGTGCTTTATTACGCAACATTGATGTATTGTTATCAAAAGAATGTGGCGTACCGGCAATCATTGCAGAAGAACCATTAACTTGCGTAGCTCGTGGTGGCGGTGAAGCAATCGAAATGATTGATATGCACGGCGGCGATATTTTCAGCGACGAAATTTAATTTCTAAAAGTGCGGTCAGAAAAATCGACGTTTTTAATTCGTCTGATTTTTTGACCGCACTTTTCCTTTCAACCCTAGGACAGTGAATGAAACCCATTTTTGGTAAAGCACCACCATTAGGTATCCGACTCACATTAGCGGTGATTGCTTCGATGATACTCATTTTAGTTGATGGGCAAACCTCATCAATGACAAAGGCGCGTAGTGTCATGGAAACGGCTGTCGGAGGCTTATATTACCTTGCGAATGGGCCAAGAACAGTTCTAGATAGTGTATCAAGCAACTTGGTGGATACCAATAAACTGCTTATTGAAAATAAAGTATTGCGTGAGCAGTTGCGTGAGAAAAATGCCGATCTTTTATTATTGGATCAACTCAAGGTAGAAAACCAACGTCTTCGTTTACTTCTTAATTCGCCTTTACGCACGGATGAATATAAAAAGATTGCAGAAGTGCTTACCGCTGAAACTGACGTTTATCGTCAGCAAGTGGTGATCAATCAAGGGGAACGTGATGGCGCTTATGTCGGTCAGCCCGTGATTGATGAAAAAGGGATGATTGGACAGATTATATCTGTGGGCGAAAATACGAGCCGAGTATTGCTTTTAACTGATGTGACTCATTCAATTCCAGTACAAGTTTTACGTAATGATGTTCGTGTGATTGCGAGTGGTACAGGACACTCTGATGAGCTTACCTTAGATAATGTGCCTCGTTCCGTGGATATTGAAAAAGGCGATTTATTAGTAACTTCGGGTTTGGGCGGACGTTTTGTAGAAGGCTATCCTGTGGCAGTCGTACAAAGTGTGTCTCGTGATGGCTCAAATTACTTTGCAACGGTGAAAGCGAAACCTTTGGCTGAGTTAGATCGTTTACGTTATCTGCTTTTACTTTGGCCGAGCAATCTTGATATGTCGAAAGTCAAATCTATGTCACCGGAAGAAGTGCGTCGTCTTGTACAGCTGCGTTTGGAAAGCCAAGCTCATGAAGCAAAACATTCTGTGAGAAAAACCAAAATTATGGATGAGCAATCGGATAGCTCTCAACCACATACAGGAAAAGAAATCGTGGATCCTGAAATTCCGACCACAATGCCTCAACAAGAGGAACCGGTTTCTCCAGATCAACAAGAACATAGGGATGAAGACTAATGCAAGGGCGTTTTATTTTTCAATGGGCGACCATTTTATGCTTTTTTGTTGTGGCATTAGTGATGGAGTTAGCGCCATGGCCAGCAGGCTTTCAAGCCTTTAAACCTTCTTGGTTGATTTTAGTCTTGCTTTACTGGACCCTTGCTTTACCTGATAGAGTAAGCATTGGTTTGGCATTTTTACTCGGAGTTTTATGGGATATTGTGCTAGGCTCTATTTTAGGCGTGCATGCGCTGGTACTTTCTATTACCTTCTATTTTGTTTCTAAATATTACTTAATGTTGCGTAACCTTTCCTTGTGGTTTCAAAGCTTATTAGTACTTCTTTTCGTTTTTGTCATTCGAGTGGCTATTTTCTTGGTTGAATTTTCTTTGCATGGTGCATTTTTTAATTGGCAGGAAATCTTTGGTGCTGTTGCATCTGGCGTCTTATGGCCTTGGGTATTCTTATTGATGCGTACTGCGCGTCGAAGAGTTGGATTGAATTAATCATAAAAAAGCTGATGAAGAAGTTCATCAGCTTTTCTTTTTAGTTTTTACGACGATAGTTTGTTTTTCTCGTCGAAGTATTTCTCGTTTGGGGCGTAGAATGGTGCTTTAAACGATAAGGTTTTGGAATATCACTAATCAATGAATTCGGGTCATATTGACTGACGGGAATAGAATGACCAATGTATTCTTCAATTGCCGGTAAATTCATCGCATATTCTTCACAAGCAAAGCTGATAGACACACCACTTTCACCTGCTCGACCAGTACGACCAATACGGTGAACGTAATCTTCTCGATCATCGGGTAAATCAAAGTTGAAGACATGAGTCACGTCTGAAATATGCAATCCACGCGCCGCAACATCAGTTGCCACGAGAATATCGAGCTCACCATCTGTAAATTGTTTGAGCAATGAAAGACGTTTTTTCTGTGCCACATCACCCGTGAGTAATCCAACACGATGGCCATCTGCTGCTAAATAGCCCCAAATTTCTTCACATTTATGTTTAGTATTTGCAAAGACAATACAGCGCTCGGGCCATTCCTCTTCCATTAATGTCAGTAAGAGAGGAATTTTGTCTTCATTTGACGGATAGAAAAGTTCCTCTTTAATTCGATGTCCCGTTTTTTGTTCTGGTTCAATTTCAATGTATTCTGGGGAATTCATATCTTCAAAGGCAAGTTCTCGTACTTTGTAAGAGAGCGTTGCAGAAAAGAGCATGGTGAGGCGTTCTTGCGGAGAAGGACACTTGCGTAATAAATAACGAATATCACGAATGAATCCTAAATCAAACATGCGATCCGCTTCATCTAGTACCACAACTTGAATGTCATCTAAACGAATAATGCCTTGTTTAACATAATCAATCACACGGCCAGTGGTGCCAATTAAAATATCCACACCGGCTTCGATAGCTTTGAGCTGTTTATCATAGCCATCTCCACCATAAGCAAGTGCGGTTCGTAATCCACTTGTTTTTGCTAATAACTCAGCATCATGATTAATTTGTACAGCCAGTTCACGGGTTGGAGCAAGAATTAATGCTCGGGGTTGATTGGTGGCAAAATCAGGTTGATGTGTTAATAAGTGATGAAATGTTGCCGTTAAAAATGCCATTGTTTTACCAGTGCCGGTTTGTGCTTGGCCTGCAACATCTTTTCCTTGTAAGGTAATAGGTAATGATAACGCTTGAATAGGGGTGCAATATTCAAATCCCTTGTCTTGTAGGGCTTTTTTCACGATAGGATGTAATGGAAGATCAGCAAATCGCTGCTGACTTAAATAATTTTCTTGCATAATAAATAACAGGTTCTCAGAAATAAATGGGGCTAAGGATAGCACGAAGCTGGAAAAATATCCTTAAAAATAAAACGCTTATTAATAGGTTTAAGCTTGGGATTGAGCAGATTGGGTTCGTTCCCATTTTCTTGCAACATAGCTACAAGTTGGGTGCAAAGTGAGCTTTTTAGCCTGGATAAAATGAATTAAGGCTTGATAGAGTTTGTCTGCCACACCTTGTCCACGAAGAGAATCATCAACAAACGTATGATTAGCATTAATGGTATCGGGTGTTTCATAAAAATAGGTGAGTTTCGCGATTTTCTTGCCTTGCTCATCGAGTAAGAAAAACTCGCCCCGTTCACCATTATCGTGATGCTGAAGACTCATTTGATACTCCATTCATCACTGAGATTGGGATCCATGGCAAAATCTGCAGTATCACTTGGAATGGCTTTTTCTTCTGCAGCCCATTCACCTAAATCAATGAGTTGGCAACGTTTGCTACAAAAAGGGCGAAATTGGCTTTCCTGTGTCCAAGGTACAGGCTTTTGGCATGTCGGGCAGGGGACTTCAAAAATTTCATCAGACATTTTTCTTTCTCGATTCACTTAAATAAAATTGGTGCAATTCTAGCACTTTTTGTTTTAAGTGTGGTAAGTTTTCTGGCAATTTTGCATCATTTGAAATGATATCATCCGCCCATTTTAATCGTTCTTCTCGGCTGACTTGTGCATTCATAATAGCTTGAATTTGCTGAATATTATTATGATCTCTCGATGATGCACGAGCCAGCTGAGTTTCAGGTTTAACATCGATAACAAGCACGCGATCGCAAAGTGTGGTGAGCTTGTTTTCAATAAGCAGTGGAACGACAAACAAGGTATAAGGAGCGGTCTGAGCATTTAACTGCGCTAACATTCTTTCGCGAATAGCAGGATGTAATAAATGATTGAGCCAGTTTTTTTCATTTTTGTCTGCAAATACTTTTTTTCGTAGCTCAGCTCGATTTAATTCGCCCTCTTCAGTCAGAATCGATTTTCCAAAGTGCTCAGCAATTTGAGCAAGCAGCGGTGAGCCTTTTTCAACCACTTCTCTTGCCACTATATCCGCATCAACAATGGGTACACCAAGTTCAACAAAGAGATTTGCAATCGTGCTTTTTCCACTACCAATACCGCCAGTGAGGCCTACAATATAAGTCATAATATTCCTTGCTACTTGATTTAGAGGGGATGTTTTGCATCTATCCTTTAAATATAATATTTTCCAATGTTGCCAATATATTACATTTATAGGGTTATTGCACTGGTGATGATTAAAGATAAACAAAGAAAGGGGGCGAAAGGTAAAACGGGCTTACGAGAAATCCAATAGACTATGATGCCTAATAGACAGGCGATGAATAAGAAAAGTGGTAAGTATGCGATAGTGAGATAAGTGCCGATTCCTAAAGCGAGCCAATAATCGCCACGGCCTAAGGCTTCCTTCTTGTAAAACCATTTAGACACATAATAAATGATGTAAAAAACACTGAAAAAACTGACCGAACTTTCTAAGCTTTGAGAAAGCGTCAGAATTGAAAATTCTTGATGTGCGCCGAATAAACCCAGGAAAAATAAAAAGAGGCAAGGTGTAGGTGAAATCAGTTGATAATGCCAGTCTAGCCAACTGATAACAAACAGTAGACTAAGCGTAATTGCTAGCCATAAAGTAAATAATTTATCCTGAAGAAAATAACAGAGTGCAGCAAAACAGAGTCCAAACCCTAAAAAATAAAGACAAATATGACCGCACTTTTGAGATTGAATCGCTGCTTTTTCGCTATGGAAAATAGGACTGTTTTCAGGATAAAGTTCGATATAGTTCTGATAAATTTCTTGTTGTAGATTGGGGATAAAACGATCAATATAAAGCCAAACAAAGATACCCACTAAACCACCCAATAAGAAAAAGGCTAATATCATCATTGGATTACGGATCCCATATTAAAAATCGGCAGATACATGCCCATCATAATAATACCGATTAAACTACCAATGATGAGCATCATTAAAGGCTCTAAAAGTTGGGAAAGTAAATCAATTTGATGATTGAGCTTTTCTTGATAGTTATCAGCAATATGGCGCAACATCAACGCAAGTTTTCCACTTTTCTCTCCAATTTGTAGCATTTGCTGTGCTTCCATTGGGAAAAGATGGCTACTGACGCTTTCTGAAAATGGATAACCTTGAGAAACCCACTGTAAAATTGACCGCACTTCTTGTTGTAGCAGGATATCGCCTTTTAAGGTACGTTGTGTTTGCCAAGTTTGCTGTTTGGGAAGAAAACTATTTAACGCAGGCGTTAATGCCACTCCAGATTGAAGCATTAATTGCAGGTTATGGCTAAAACTGATTAAGCGAGAAAGGCAAATGATATTGCCCCAAATCGGCATGCGACTAATCAGTGCATTCTTTTTTTGATTTAGCCAAAGAGAATGTTTTAATGCCATCTTCAGCATAAAAAGAACGAAAATACAGACAATCATCAATGAAATAAAATGATGTTGTAGGAATTGAGACATGGCTAATAATACGGCGGTTAATGTAGGTAACTCAGCTGAGTTTTCGCCATACATTTCAGCAAATTGTGGTACAACGAAGAGTAATAAAATCAACGTAAGTGAAAGCGAAATACCTAATACCATGGCAGGATAAAGCATAATTTTTTGCAATTTGCGTTGAAGCGTTAATGATTGTGTTCGACGTTCTGCAATTTTAGTGCATACCTCTGCCAGTTTTCCTGTCATTTCTCCCACTTGAATAAGTTGAATCTCTTGAAAGTTTAAATACTTTCCTTGTATTTCCAAGCTTTGTGAAAACGGAAGACCACTTTCAATTAACTCAATTAAGGCGCTAAGCCACTGATGCAAACCCAATTGTGTGCAGTTGTCTTGCAAAATATGTAATGCATTTTTTAATGGAATGGCAGAACTGAGCAATGTAGCCAGTTGATTCAATAAAGCACTGATTTCTGCATTTTTCGGTTTCTGATTAAGTTGCCAATCTTGTTGCAAGCGAATGTGACTAAAACCTTTTGCAATTAACAGAAATTGTGCGGCTTGTTTAGATTGAGCAACAAGGCTACCTTTTTGCCATTGTTGCCGCTGATCATAGGCTTGGAAGTAAAAGAGTTTTTGTTTTGCCATAGAGACTCCTATTTTTTGCCTAACACGCGTTGAATTTCATCGAGATCGGTGACTTGATCTTTTACTTTTTCTAATGCGCTTTGATAAAGTGAGTCAAAATCGGTTTGGTAACGGTTGTTTTCACATTGTAAAAATTGATACACCCCAATACGCCCCCGATATCCCTGATGGCAATCGCAAGACTCACTAAAATGTTGACTGCACTTTAAGCAACGTTTACGCACCAATCGCTGTGCGATAACTAATAAGAGACTATTTTCAATTTCATGAGATTGAATGCCTAGTTGTTGCAAGCGTGAAATGGCTGAGAGGGCATCGTTGGTATGTAAGGTCGAAAGCACTAAATGGCCGGTTTGAGCTGCTCTTAATGCCATTAATGCACTTTCTTCATCTCGAATTTCACCAAGCATAATAATGTCGGGGTCTTGTCGTAAAAATGTACGAAGTAATCGACTAAAATCTAAACCGATTTGCGGATTTACTTGAGTTTGAATGATACCTTCTAATTCAATTTCAACGGGATCTTCTGCCGTCATAATATGTTTATCTGGCGTATTGAGCCATTGAAGTGCGGTATAAAGCGAGATGCTTTTTCCGCTTCCCGTTGGTCCAGTCACAAGAATTAAACCTTGCGGTTGGCTGAGGGCATGTTGAAATTGGATTTGTTGGTTTTGTGTCATGCCAAGTTCAGCAAAACTTAACTGAACAGGTTTATTTTGTTGTAATCGTAATACCGCTTTTTCTCCCCAATGCGTGGGCAAGGTAGAAAGGCGGAAATCTAAAATATCGGAGAATGTCGTTTTGAATTGAAAGCGGCCATCTTGTGGTAGCCGAGTTTCACTGATATCCAGTTTGGCTAAGAGTTTTAAACGAGAAATTACACGATTGGCGAGCGATTTACTGATTACCGGCTGAGGTTGGAGTACACCATCAATACGTAAACGAATTAAGAACCCATTTGACTGAGTTTCTAAATGAATATCGGAGGCATTTTTTTGCAGGGCTGTTTCAAAAATACTGTTTAATAATTGAATAACGGGTTCATCTTCATTAGATAAATTAGCCGTGCTTTCGTCTTCTGAATGATGATAAAACGTCGTTTGTTCTTCTATTTGATTGGCTTTAGGTGCAAGGGATTGTAAAAGTTGTTTGAGTTGGGCTGTTTCAAATAAAATCGGTTCAACCAATTTTCCACTTAAAAAAGCAAAGGTTTCACAAGCCGCAAGATTATTCAGCGAATCCACCGCAAGCCATAAATGGTGTTCGTCTTCTTTAAGAGGGAGCGCAAAGTAACGCAGCAGCAAAGCTTGTTGCTGTTGGTTTTGTTGCCAATATTGTGGCGAGATATGATAAATCTCGCCATTTTTTGCGACTGCTTGATAGGCCATGTTTCGCTATTTGGTAGGAGAGCAGAAACCCGCAGGGAATAAATCCGCATTGCTTGGGCAGGCGGTTGTCCAGGTAACACCTGATGAGGTTGAGCCTGTCGCCGTTAAAGAATAACTGATCCCATCCAATGCCCCATTTCCTGTTACCGTAATTACACCCGATTTCGTGGTAATGGATTTAACATAGCCTTTTGCAGTAGTGATGTCTGCTGCAATGCCATTTGAACCACCAGAACAGTTTGTCGGGGAATTGGTGCTATAGACACATAACTCCACATCAGATTTATAAGGTGCAGAAGCTTGCAACAATTCGGAGATGGCTGCTTTTTTGGTATAATTTTGATAAGACGGAATGGCGATCGTCGCGAGAATAGCAATAATCGCAATCACGATCATCAATTCAATTAACGTAAAACCTTTATGTAAAGGTTTAGAAAAAGTCAGTTTCATTAAATTAAATTTCCTTTTGGTTGAATAAAAAAATGCCAGGATTGGCTGCAACATTGTGTAAAAGGGAAAAATGAAAGTAAAACTGACCGCACTTCTTTTGCGATCTCGATCGCAAAAATGAAATTTAATCGCAGAAAAACAGATGAATAAGATAAAAAATGGCTGGTTAAGCCAGACAAGAAAAGTAATTTCACCACATTTTGATGAACGTCCTGATATAGAGGATATTTCATTACTCGTCATTCATTACATCAGCTTGCCGCCAGAACAATTTGGTGGGGGATATGTAGATGATTTTTTCCAAGGAAAACTCGATCCCACTATCCATCCTTATTTTGAAGAGATTTATCAATTTCGTGTGTCAGCCCATTGTTTAATTGAACGGGATGGCAAGGTGACGCAATATGTGAGTTTCGATGATAGAGCGTGGCATGCGGGGATTTCTTGCTTTGAAGGTCGGGATAAATGCAATGATTTTGCGATTGGCATTGAGCTAGAGGGCAGTAATGAACAACCTTTTACAGAGGAACAATACCAAGTGCTTGCTGCATTAACACGAGATATCATGCAAGCTTACCCGAAAATAACGCTCGATCGTATCGTTGGGCATTGCGATATTTCGCCTGGTCGTAAGATCGATCCGGGGCAATATTTTGAGTGGGAGCGCTATTTAGCGTTAGTCAAAAAAGGCTTGGATAAAAAATAATCACTAAAATTTTTGGTCAAATGTGGATAAGATGATCTCTGCGAATAAGCCTTATCTTAATGAAATTAAAGAGAAAATCTTCTCTCTAAAATTGAAGCTAAAATGTTGAGAAGAGTTATGCAACACTCGCCATTTGCTCAATCACAATTTTATCCACAGAAATATTGAATAACTCACAGTTGTTATTTCTTCACCAAGCAAGGAATGTTTAAATTAAAAAATGGCTGAATTTTTGACCGCACTTTGATGAGAAAAAGTGCGGTCATTTT
>JAHZCF010000090.1 GCA_019423005.1 Haemophilus sp. | reverse complement strand
TACTCTTTTTAACTTAAACATAAGGAAATGCTAAATGAAAATTAGTGCAAGAAACCAACTTAAAGGTACTGTAAAATCAATCGAAACTGGTTCTGTGAACGCAATCGTACACATTGATATCGGTAACGGTAACGTAATTTCTTCTACCATCTCTATCGATGCAGTAAAAGAATTAGGTTTAGCAGTTGGTAAAGAAGCATATGCGATTATCAAAGCAACTTCTGTAATGGTTGGTGTTGAATAATCTCAACTGAACTGTTCAGAATTCTCTATAACCGCGCTTTAAAGTGCGGTTATTTTTTTGTCTTTTTTCTCCCAATTCTCTTCATACTCTCCTCAAAATGCATTTTATCCTTAACTAAAATGAAATAATCTTTATGCAATTTCTTCATTTGTTGACTTTTAATTAAATATATTATAAAATATACATGTATTATCAATTTTAGCTAATAATCTAATTTAGAATTATTTTGTTAAACTTAGGAGAGCAAATGACAAACCAACGTTTTATTACTATTTTAGGCTATGTCGCAACATTTACTTCAGTTTGTATGTATGTTTCTTACTTGCAACAAATTGGTCTAAATTTATCTGGTCAAAAAGGTGGCTGGTTACAGCCTTTTGCTACGACAATCAACTGTAGTTTATGGGTAGCTTATGGCTTATTGAAAGAAAAACGCGATCTGCCTATTTCATTAGCAAATGCGCCTGGTGTCGTACTTGGTTTGATTACTTTCGTTACCGCCTTATAACACGATAAAACCTCATACAAAAAAGACCGCACATTTTAGAAATCTTAAAGTGCGGTCTTTTTATTTATTAATTTAATTCATTTAAAACCTGAAAATTATGAAGTTGTGTAATCTTCTTTTCTGTTGCATTCTATAAACGAACAGACGTTTAGACGTCTAAACCAATAAAACAATAGAAGGATTAATTATGACAACATTTCATTTGGCTGGATTTCCGCGTGTAGGCGCAAAGCGTGAACTTAAATTTGCTCAAGAGCGTTACTGGCGTGGCGAAATTGCGGAAGCGGATTTATTAGATATTGCAAAAAGATTACGTGAACTAAATTGGCAACACCAAGCTAAGGCAAATGCCGATTTTGTCGCGGTGGCTGATTTCACACTTTACGATCACATTTTAGATTTACAAGTAGCAACAGGTGCGATTCCTGCGCGTTTTGGTTTCGATAGCCAAAATTTAACACTCGATCAATATTTCCAATTAGCGCGTGGTAATAAAACCCAATTTGCAATTGAAATGACAAAATGGTTCGATACCAACTACCACTATCTTGTACCCGAATTCCATAAAGAGACTCAATTTAAAGCAAACCCAGCACATTATGTGACACAAATCCGTGAAGCTAAAGCGCTTGGGTATCAAGTTAAACCAACAATCGTTGGACCACTCACCTTCCTTTGGTTAGGTAAAGAAAAAGGTGCAGCATTTAATCGCTTTGATTTATTAGCACAACTCGTGCCAGTTTATGTTGAAATCTTAAATGCATTAGCTACAGAAGGAGTGGAATGCATTCAAATTGATGAACCCGCTCTCACCTTAGATTTACCGGCAGAATGGATTGCTGCTTATAAAGCGGTTTACGCCACTTTTGCTGAACAAGTGAAAGCGAAATTATTGCTTGCGACTTATTTCGGTTCTGTGGCAGAACACGCTGATTTGTTAAAAGCCTTACCTGTAGCAGGTTTGCACATCGATTTAGTGCGTGCACCAGAACAACTTGCTGCCTTTGCAGATTATAACAAAATCTTATCTATAGGCATTATTGATGGCCGTAATATTTGGCGGGCAAACTTGAATCAAGTGTTAGATGTGGTTGAGCCATTAAAAGCGAAATTAGGTGATCGTTTGTGGATTGCGCCAAGCTGCTCACTTCTCCACTCGCCTTATGATTTAGAAGTTGAAACGCAACTCCAAGCAAATAAGCCTGAGCTTTATCAATGGTTGGCTTTCACATTACAAAAAATTCAAGAATTACGCGTTATTAAGACTGCTCTAGAACAAGGTCGTGAAGCAGTTCAAGCCGAATTAGCTGAATCTCAAGCAGCTGCTGATGCTCGTAAAAACTCACGTGAAATTCACCGCACTTGTGTGGCGGAACGTTTAGCAAACTTACCGGAAAATGCCGACCAACGTAAATCGCCATTTGCTGAACGCATTAAATTACAAAATGCGTGGTTAAATTTACCACTTCTACCAACGACGAATATTGGTTCTTTCCCACAAACGACAGAAATTCGTCATGCGCGTGCAGCTTTCAAAAAAGGCGAACTCAGCTTAGCTGATTACGAAACTGCAATGAAAAAAGAAATTGAATTCGTTGTACGTGAG
>JAHZCF010000009.1 GCA_019423005.1 Haemophilus sp. | reverse complement strand
TAAAAGTGCGGTCTAAAAATACGATGTTTTCACGGGTCGTCATGGTTGAAGACACGGTGCGCTCTTGCATCTCAAAAATGTTTTCAATCAAATAATGCTCTTGTGTTTTTAGCACACCTGCTTCCGCTCCAGCCTCTACGATAGCCACAATGTCTTCTGATGTCATATTGTCTTCGCGCTTAGTGGATACCCCCATTAAATGGAAGAAGATATTAGAAAGACCATCAAAAAACCATACAATGGGTTTCAATAAGAAAATAAAGGCTTGCATAATGCCAATAGTCCGCAGTGCAACACCTTCAGGATTAATCAGTGCGAGGCGTTTCGGAATTAAATCGGCTAATAAAACAAATGTTATGGTTACCATGAAAAAGGCAATCCAAGAGGAGGCTGGCTCAACCCATTCAGCCGTGGTGTATTCATGTAAAAAACTCTGTAAGTGAAGACTAATGGTTGCTTCACCAATCACACCACCAAGTACGGCAACCATATTAAGTCCAATTTGTACTACAGTAATGAAACGCCCTGGCTGTTCCTGTAATTTTAAAACTTTCTCCGCTTTGATATTGCCTTCATTGGCCAACGTTTGTAGTTTAATGCGTCTTGCACCCGCGAGAGAAATCTCGGCTGATGACAAGATTGCACTGACAATAATTAATACGATTAAAATAAAAATCGCTGCAGATAAGCTCATAATGTTCTCTTTATTGGTTTTAAAGTGCGGTTAATTTACCGCTGGTTTTTAGGTTAGAAATGTTATTATTAAATTGTGAGGGCGTTCTATGACGCCCCATTTGAGAAACGCTAATTTTCGCTGTCGAACCAGCCACGTACAAATTGTATAGAAAGGAAAAGAGTAACTAATAAGAAAGCATAGAATACCCAAGATAAAATCGGATGGCTTGGTGTCACATCGCCACTGATTTCTTTCACCGCAACGGCATTGCGATATTCATCGAACATCGTCATACGCCAACCGTAATACTTGATTTGTACTAATTTGTTTTCATTACCCAAGGCTTGAACTTGAGCCTGTAAGTTCGCTGAACCAAATTTGAAATAGAATGGAAAACCCCAACGGGTATCTTCATTACGATACACCATGATTTTGCCATCATCATTTTGTGTATTGATAAAATACACATCGCGCGTTGGACCATCAGCCGGATTCGATTTTGTAATCGGGCCATCTTTATCCACACGTTTCACTTCCACACCCGTTACTCGTGTCACATCATAGTGTGGGAAAACGTAGTCCACCACAGCGAACATAAAGCTGTGGAAAACAAAGACTACTAAAAATAAAAAGTACTTAAAAAACTTACGCATAAAACTCTCTCATTTAAATCGATGATTTATTGTACATTAATTTTAAATAAACGCTCGAAGTTTTGTGTACTAATTTGTGCAAATTCTTCCATTGAAAGCCCTTTTAACGCTGCCACATATTCACACACCTCTCGCGTATAGGCAGGTTGGTTCTCTTTGCCACGATAAGGCACGGGCGCTAAGTAAGGCGAATCCGTTTCAACTAACAAACGATCTGCTGGTACATAACGAATGGCTTCGCGAATACTTTCTGCGTTTTTAAAGGTAATAATGCCCGAACAAGAGATGTAAAAACCTAAATCAAGCGCCTTTTTCGCAAAATCTAAGGTTTCCGTAAAACAATGAATTAATCCACCGCACTTTTCTGCCTGGTGCTCACGCAACATAGCAATGGTATCTTCCGGTGCTGAACGCGTATGAATAATCACGGGTTTATCCACTTCATTAGCAATTCTGATTTGATCCGCAAAAACCGTTTGCTGCAACAATTTATTATCCGCACTGTAATAATAATCCAAACCAATTTCGCCAATTGCGATCACTTTTTTATCTTGGGATAAACGTAATAAACGATCGGCATCGTAAGGTTCTTCTTCAAGATCTAGTGGATGCACACCGCAAGCCAAAGACACATTCGGAAATTTTGCTAACTCAGGGTAAGCTTTTTCAAAACGGCTTAATGTTACGCCAATCGCCAATAAATGCTTCACATCTCGTGCTTGGGCTTTGGCCACCACATCAGCAATATCTTTGTGTAAATTTTCATAATCCAATGCATCTAAATGGCAATGGGAATCTACGATAAACATAATTTATTTAGTCCTTAAATACGTCGGTAATTAACTTTGTCAAACCATCTAGTAGCATTAATTCCGTATTAACGCCATTAATGGTAAGTAAATCCGAGCGTACTTTTTGCATAATTTTATTTGCGGTTAATAACCCAAGCGCTGTTTGTTCGTCTGCAAATTGAGTTACACCTGTTTTAAGATCAAGTGTTTGCCAGCCAGTTTGGATCTCAAGTTTGTATTTAATGGCATCGCTTAAAAACGCTAAAATCCAATCCACTTGCTGTATGGTGTGTTCTTTTTCAAAGAAAGGCAAAATTTCCAAAGGCGAACGACGACGATAAAACAGCCAAAATTGGCGTAGGAAATTCTTCCGTTGTTCAATTATTCCTTGCTGGAGGGTTTCCAATGCTAACAGTGGGCGTCCCAAATTCATCGCAAGTGCGGTCAATAATTCTGATGTTTCTGCCTGAAATTGAGAAGAAAGCCAATTTAGGGCTTCCGTTTCCGTTGGCAAAGGCACATTCCACACCTGGCAACGGCTGTAAATAGTCGCTAACAACGAAGAGGAAGGCTCTGTTTGCAACAAGAAATACGTATTCGGACGTGGCTCTTCCAAGGTTTTGAGCAATGCGTTAGCCGCTGCTTCCGTAAGACGTTCTGCATCTTGAATGTATACTAATTTATTGCCGTTTTGTTGCGCGTGTTGGCTGACAACTTCATTAATCGCCCGCACCTGATCAACACCAATATCTTTGCCTTCTTGAGAGGCTAAAACATGAAAATCAGGGTGACTGTGCGCTACCATTAAATGGCAAGCATGACAATGGCCACAAGGTGCATTATCTGGCGTTTGACACATAATGTGTTTTGTCAAAGCCTCAAACAAGCCTTCAGCACCGAGACCTTGATCAGCTTTAATCAATAATGCATGATGCCCCAAACCTTCGCTAAAAGTTTGGCTAATTTTGTGATAAGTAGGCACTAACCAAGGATAAAGTTCGCTCATTTTGCTTGTAAAACCCACCAATTTTTGACCGCACTTTGTATGTCTGCTTGTACTTGTTCCAAAGGCTGACCCGCATTAATAATGGCGGCTTTCGGATTATTCTGTACCAACTCCAAATAACGTTGACGGGTACGATGGAAAAAATCCAGTCCTTCTTGTTCAATACGGTCTAATTCGCCGCGTCCTCTAGCACGAGCAAGCCCCTCAGCAGGATCAATATCTAAATAAAGCACAAAATCAGGCTCAAAATCGCCCAATACCATATTTTTTAAATTCGCCATAAGCGCTTGGTCAAACTGACGCCCACCGCCTTGATAGGCCTGTGAAGACATATCATGTCGATCACCCAGCACAATTTTACCTTCTGCCAATGCTGGCTTAATCACATTTTCTACCAATTGAATTCGTGCCGCATAAAGCATCAATAATTCCGCTTTATCCGTAACAGGTTCTTCTGTTTCATGTTTAATTAAATGGCGCAATTTTTCTGCTAATGGTGTACCACCCGGCTCACGAGTAAATACGATATCATTTACACCAAGGGATTTTAATGTATCCACCACCGTTTGCATGGCGGTACTTTTACCTGCACCTTCCAGCCCTTCAATGACGATAAATTTGCCTTGCATTAGTTGGCTCCTTTTTGTTGGCTACGATACCAACGTAAATATTCTTGCACTGCTTTATTATGCTCATTCAGATTGCGGGTAAATTTATGGCCACCACTTCCATCGGCAACAAAATAATAAAAGTCCGTTTTCGCTGGATGAGCCACAGCCTGCAAAGCGCTCTCACTCACCATCGCAATCGGTGTTGGCGGTAATCCCTCAATCATATAGGTATTATACGGAGTTATCGTTTCCAAATCTTTCTTACGAATATTACCGGTATAACTCTCACCCATTCCATAAATCACTGTTGGGTCAGTTTGCAGTTTCATATTGGCTTTTAAACGATTAATAAATACAGAAGCCACTTGTGGGCGCTCCGCCGCAATCCCCGTTTCTTTCTCCACAATAGAAGCCAAAATCAACATCTGATACGGATCCGCTAATGGGAGATTTTCATCGCGTTCACACCATGCTTTATCCAAGGCTTTTTGTAAACGAGTAGTTGAACGTTTTAATAATTCAAGATCAGTCGAATTTGGGGTGTAATTATAGGTATCTGGATACAACCAGCCATCCATGTTATTCCATTCGTAAACGGCTTTTGCAACGGCTGGAATATCCAATAACGCCATGATCTCTTTATCCGTTTTACCTTGCAAGGTTTGTTTTAAGTGCGGTGCGTTTTCAAGGTTTTTACGCCATTCCTTGAACGTTTTACCTTCAATAAACTTCACACTAAATTGTGCTTCCTTGCCGGAATTAATCATATCCAATAAATCTTGCAACGTTTTCACGCCCGTTAAAGAATAAGTCCCCGCTTTCACTTTGTTTAGCTGGGGTTGTAATTTCAATAACCAAGGCAATAAATCTGCATGCTCAAGAATATTTTCTTGCTCTAATAAAGCTGCAAGTTTACTGCCAGTGGTTCCTCGCTCAATCGTAAGCAATTGATCTTGTGTGACATTCACTGGCGTATGAACAAAACTTGTTAGTTTTTGATAACCCCAAAAACCAACGCCGCCAAGAATTAGCAGAAGAATCAGTAAAAAGATAAAAAATTTTTTCATGTATCACTCAATTTATAAAAACGACAAAAGGGGCAAAATGCCCCCTTATTCTAACGGTTTCTGTTATTTATCGAAATATTGAATATCAGCATTTTTACGTAATGCCTTCACCCAGTCCTTGGTTGCATCTTGCAATTGGCTATTTACGATTTGCTCGTAAGCTTTTTGACGATAGGCATCTTCTGTTTTATCACCATCTCGACTACCAGTTACTTCAAGGATATGCCAACCAAATTCAGATTTAAATGGTGCTGAAATGGTACCTTGTGGTGTAGTTTCAACCATTTTTGCAAATGGGCCCACATAAGCTTCTGGGAAGGCATAGCCTAAACTTCCGCCATTCGCACCAGATAAATAATCTTTAGAGTATTTTAATGCCGCATCAGCAAATGTCATTTTGCCAGAAATAATCTCGTTACGAATACGCTCTAATTCTGCTTTAGCTTGTGCATCATTCAGTAATGGGTTTAATTTTAATAAAATATGACGAACCTCATACTCTTTGCCCATCACTTTTTGCGCAGTGCCTTTTGCTTTTGCTTCATCGAGCATTTGTTTACCCAATGCATCCACTTGCTCGCGAGTAACATCTACGCTATTTTGAATAGCATGGTTACGCACACCCGCCATTAACATTTGGCGAGAGATTTGTTGTTTAAATGCATTTAAGGAAATACCTTGATAATCGAGCGCATCTAAGAATTGACCATAAGTTAAACCATTTTTCGCTGCAATATCTTCTACGATACGGTTTACTTCCGCTTGGTTTACTTTTACACCTGATTCTTTGATCGCTTTCTCTGTCAGCATATCATCAATAATCTTATCTAATGCTGCACGTTGGCTACCTTTTTTGCCCATCACAGCATTCACTTGGCTTTGTAAAATTGGGGTACCATTTACAGTCGCCACTACACGTTCTTCTGCTTGTACTTGAGAAAAAGTAAACAGACCGATCATGGCAAATAAAAAAGATTTTAACATTGATTTTTTCATTTTAGTTATCTTAAAAAATAATAGGACAATGTTTGTTAGATTATCAATTTTATCAAAGGTTCACAATAGGCTGATCGTTATTTAGGCAATAATGCCACTTCATAACAACCATCATATTTTAATGTACGCACCTGAACTTGTTCATCACGGGAAGTCGGCACATTTTTACCTACATAGTCTGCCCGAATTGGTAATTCACGATGTCCACGATCTACAAAGATGACCAATTCAATTTTAGCTGCTCGTCCAAAATCTGTTAACGCATCCATCGCAGCACGAATGGTTCTTCCAGTGAATAATACATCATCAATCAAAATGACTTCTTTACCCTGAATATTCATATAACTGGAGGCACCGCTATACACAGGAGTTGGATTTTCAGGTTCAACATACTCTAAGTCATCACGGTAAAACGTGATATCCAATTCCATCATTGGAAGACTTACACCATTCAACTCTTCAATGCGACGTTGAATCAATTCAGCAATTTCGGCACCACGACGTTTCACCCCAACTAAAATCACATTATTGAAATCTTGGTGCTTTTCAATAATTTCATGGGAAATACGTGAAATGGTGCGTAAAAATCTGTCTGCATCAATAATGATTTTTTCCATTTTATCTCTCGCTTTATTTATACCGCTTAAAGTGCAGTTAAAAAACACGGATTTTTTGACCGCACTTTTACTGGAATATTAACCGAATTCTAGCTCTACCGCATTTTCGCCGAGCAAATTCACCAATTCTGTTAGAATTTCATCCGTTGGTGTAATCGACCATTGAATCCCTAAACGCAATAACGCACGACCTTTTGCACTTTGATAATATACGTTAATTGGTAAAGTACCGCCACTAACAGGTTCTAACATTTCTTTCAGTTTCTTAATAAAACTTGGACTAATCTGCTCCTCGGACAAGCTGATGGCCAAAGATTTCGCATAACGAGAACGCGCCTCATCTAAAGTCATCAAATCCCGTACAGACATTTTTAATCCGCCTGAAAAATCGTCAAAACTTACCTGGCCAGATACCACCACAACCGTATCTTTTTGCAGTTTTTCACCGAATTGGTCTAAGCTTTCTCCAAATAGGGTTAAATCCAAACGTCCAGAACGGTCATCAATGGTTGCAATACCGATACGATTTCCTTTTTTCGTCGTCGCGAAACGAGTTGCGACCAGCAAACCGGCTGCTGTGCTAATCTGTCCTCGGCGGTTTGGTGTGAGATCTTTTAATCGAGTGGAACTGTAATGAGAAAGCTCTTTTAAATAACGACTTACCGGATGGCTGCTTAAATACAAACCAAGGGTTTCACGTTCACCATCTAAAATTTGTTTTTCTGTGTAAGGTGGTGTGTGGGCGTAAGCATTTTCCACTTCTTCGTGTGTTTCTGTCAGCACACCGAACATATCGGCTTGCCCCATGGCCTCATCTTTTGCATGCTGATCTGAAGCTTTGAGTGCATCTTCTAGATTCTTAGATAGCGCCGCACGATGTGGCCCTAACTTATCAAATGCACCCGACATAATCAGACTTTCAAAGGTCCGACGGTTAATTTTTTTCAAATCAACGCGAGCACATAAATCAAATAAATCTCTGAAAATCCCACCTTCATTACGAGCGGTAATCAGTGCATCAATCGGACCTTCACCCACACCTTTAATGGCACCAATACCGTAAACAATTTCACCATTTTCATTCACGCTGAAATGATGTTTCCCTACATTGATATCTGGTGGGGTGACTTTTAAGCCCATACGTAAACATTCATCGTACAAGCCAACAATTTTATCGGTATTATCCATTTCCGAGGTCATTACCGCTGCCATAAACTCAGCTGGGAAATGGGTTTTCAGCCAAAGGGTTTGGTAAGATACCAATGCATAAGCAGCGGAGTGCGATTTATTAAAACCATAGCCGGCAAATTTTTCCACCAAGTCGAAAATCTTCATGGAAAGCTCGCCATCAACACCATTTTTTTCAGCGCCTTCTTTAAACACTGAGCGCTGTTTCGCCATTTCTTCTGGCTTTTTCTTACCCATCGCACGACGTAATAAGTCTGCACCACCAAGAGTATAACCTGCTAGCACCTGAGCAATCTGCATAACTTGCTCTTGGTACAAAATAATACCGTAAGTTGGCTCTAAAATCGGTTTAAGGCTTTCATGTTGGTAATTTGCATCAGGATAAGACACTTCTTCTCGACCATGTTTACGGTCAATAAAGTTATCCACCATGCCCGATTGTAATGGACCTGGTCGGAATAATGCCACCAACGCGATAATATCTTCAAAACAGTCTGGCTGTAAGCGTTTAATCAAATCTTTCATCCCGCGCGATTCCAACTGGAATACGGCGGTCGTTTCAGACCGTTTCAGCAACTCAAAGGATTCGGGATCATCCAATGGAATAGCAGCAATATCGACTGGCGGTTTGCCTTCACGAGCAAGGCGAGCGTTAATCATATCCAACGCCCATTTGATAATGGTGAGTGTACGCAAACCTAAGAAGTCAAACTTCACTAAACCTGCATATTCCACGTCATTTTTGTCAAAGTGAGTAACAGGATGAAGCCCCTCATTGTCACAATAAAGTGGTGCAAAATCTGTAATCAAAGAAGGGGAAATCACCACGCCACCTGCGTGTTTACCCGCATTTCTCGTGACCCCTTCTAGCTTACGTGCCATATCAATTAGGGCTTTGACTTCTTCATCTGAATCATATGCCACTTGTAACTGTGGTTCAGCCTCAAAAGCCTTGGCTAAAGTCATGCCGGGATCAGGGGGAATCATTTTCGAAATACGATCCACAAAGCCATAAGGATGGCCTAATACACGCCCCACATCTCGAATTACCGCTTTGGCTGCCATGGTACCGAAGGTAATAATTTGTGATACCGCACCACGACCATAGGTTTCTGCCACATGATCGATAACGCGATCCCGTCCATCCATGCAGAAATCCACATCGAAATCGGGCATGGAAACACGCTCTGGATTGAGGAAACGCTCAAAAAGAAGATCGAATTCAAGGGGATCCAAATCGGTGATTTTTAGTGCATAAGCCACTAATGAACCCGCACCAGAACCACGTCCTGGTCCAACTGGGATATCATTGTCTTTTGACCACTGGATAAACTCCATAACGATTAAGAAGTAACCCGGGAAGCCCATTTGGTTGATCACATCGAGTTCGACTTGAAGACGCTCATCATATTCCGGTCGTCTTTCTGCCCGCACTTTTTCATCGGGGAATAAAAACGCCAACCGGTCTTCCAAACCTTCTTTGGATTTCATCACCAAATAATCTTCCGTACTCAGATCGCCTGTTGGGAATTTTGGGAGGAAATATTCGCCCAAACGCAAAGTGACATTACAGCGTTGCGCAATTAATACCGTATTTTCAAGCGCAGAAGGAATATCAGCAAATAATTGGCACATCTCTTCTTCTGAGCGGAAATATTGTTGCTCGGTATAGCGTTTTGGACGTTTTGGGTCGTCTAGCGTATAGCCATCATGAATAGCGACACGAATTTCGTGCGCCTCAAAATCATCAGGCTCAAGAAAAACCACATCATTGGTCGCCACAAGCGGTAAATCATGTGCTTCAGCAAGTTTTAATGCTGCTTGAATATAACGTTCTTCATCAGGACGACCCGTTCGGGAAAGAGAAAGGTAAAAATGGTCAGGAAAAAATTCTTGATAAAAACTGACCGCACTTTCAGCTTCAGAGTTATTTTCTTTAAGGAGTTTTTTCGCGATATCGCCTTGTGTGCCACCTGATAAAACAATTACACCTTCACGGTGTTCAATCAACCATTCCTGGTCAATATAAGGCAAGTCCACATAGCCGCGTTGATAGGCTTTTGAAAGCAATAAGGTGATGTTTTTATAGCCTTCATTGTTCTTAGCAAGTAAAGTGAGCGTGAATAATTCCTCACCGCACAACTCGCTTTTAACATGAACATCGGCACCAATAATCGGTTTAATCCCCGAAGAAAGGGTTTCACCATAAAAACGCACCACGCCACAAAAATTAGTAAAATCAGTTAATGCCAATGCAACCATATTATTTGCTGCACACGCTTTGACCAATGGTTTCACTTTTACAATACCATCAATCATTGAAAAATCGGTGTGTGTACGAAGGTGTACAAAACGCGGTTGAGTTGACATTAATAATCCTTATTTTGATAGTTAAAACAGATAACTTAGGCTTTTTTAATATCTATTCTAGCTAAGCCTTCTTTAAAAGCGAATCCATAACGTCTTGGTATTGACGCTTCAAATCGACCATTCTCTACGATAGTTTCATAGCTGCAAACTTTAAATTCAGGCACACGAACAAAGGAATAATCAACATTCACCATAGGCGATATTTTTGAGTATAACGTCCATCTGACTTTGCACCCTTCTTCAAAAGAGGTTTTCGCATCAAAAACGCTTGCCCCTTCGCAATGCGCAATTTGGTAATTAGGATAAAACTCTCCAGGGAAAGGTTTTGCATCACAGAAGTTAAATACTCTATCATGCGCAAATACATCTTGGCGAATATAGCCCCACAAATCTTCAGCAAGGAAATCCTGATCGGCAAAATGACGAGAGTCGTAACCCTTATCAACAAAACGTTGAATTCTTACTTTCATATCAGGCACAGCGCCAGCTTTAGCGCCCCACATCCCCGCTAAAATAAGTGCGGTATGAGAACCTGAATCACGCATCGTATGGAATGAACGACCACTTTCAATCCATTCAGCCACGGCTTCACTCTCTCGGTGAGAAACCACGGAGTCAGCATCACGGAAGATAACATACTCAGCTTCAGGATCATTAATTGCAAGAAAACGCCACATTGCACCAGGCCATTTATTCACTGGTGAAGTAACATAAACCACTTCTGCACCATTATTTTTTAATCGCTGAATTGCTTCAGTAGAAACTGAATCATCTACATAAAAACGGCATACCCAACCAGGGAATAACATAGGAGAAACCTGTGTATTTAATACAGCCGGCTCAATATATTTAGAGTTATTACCAAATAAAGAAAATGCAATAATTCGTTTACCATTTTTAGGTGCAGGGGCTGGGAGCATTTCCTGTGTCGGAACGGGAATAGCTTTATCTTTCAGCTCAAGAGCTAAACTGCCATAAAAGCCTGAACGCTCCCAATTGTCTACGGCACCATAAGCATGTGCCAATAAATCTAAAGCCGGAATATATTGTGCATCTAATTTTAATGTTTTTAATTCTGCTTCAATCGCCTCTTCCCATTTTAATTGTTGCAAATAAACATAAGCAATTTTATGAGGGTATTCGGGATTATTGGGATCAAGCAAGTAAAGCGTTTCAGCCAGCTTGACTGCTTCATCATATTCTTTATTTTCAAGTGAAGAAACGTAAGATCGCTCTAGCGCTTTTTGTGCGTCGATATTATTCATAATCAAAATAAATTGGTCATAATTATTACGCCGGAACTATGAAAGCACCGGCGTAACGAAATTTTATATTCAAGTTTTATTATTTTCTTGCCAATGGTGGCACGAAAGTTAAACCTAAATCCCAAGGTTGTTCAATCCAAGTATTTTGTGGAATATCAATCACATAATCATCCACTAACTCAGCACCTGCTGGTTTTGCGAATACTGTGACAAATTTTGCTTTTGGATACATTTCACGAATTGCACGAGCAGTGTTGCCGGTATCCACTAAATCGTCTACCACGATCATTCCTTCACCATCACCACCTGCGCGGTGTAACACTTTTAATGCACCTTGTTCATCGTGATCATAACTCGCAATACACACGGTTTCTACGAAACGAATATTTAATTCGCGAGCAAGTACCGCTGCTGGGAATAAACCACCACGGCTTACTGCGATAATACCTTTCCACTGAGTGGCAGGAAGTAAACGTTCCGCTAATTTGCGGGCATGCATTTGGAACATATCCCAAGTCACAACATATTTTTCGCTCATAACAAATACCTTAAACTTTGTCGCTAAATAAAAAAATTGCGGAATTTTAACCTGAAATGGCGTTTTATGCTATGATTTCCGCAAAAATTTTAATGAAAAAAGGAGTTCATTATGTCAGAAATTACCACATTACAACCGCAATTACTTTGGAAATGGTTTGATCAAATTTGTGCGATTCCACATCCATCTCATCACGAAGATGCACTCGCGACCTTTATTGTTAACTGGGCGAAAGAAAAACAATTTTTTGCTGAGCGTGATGAAGCCGGTAATGTATTAATCCGTAAACCAGCCACAGTAGGAATGGAAAACAGCCAACCCGTTGTCTTACAAGCACATTTAGATATGGTGCCACAAGCCAATGAAGGCAATCCGCATAATTTTACCCAAGACCCGATTCGCCCTTATATCGACGGTGATTGGGTAAAAGCACAAGGTACGACACTTGGCGCAGATAACGGTATCGGTTTAGCCTCTACCTTAGCGGTATTAGAAAGTACCGATATTGCACATCCACCACTTGAAGTGTTACTCACTATGACTGAGGAAACCGGCATGGATGGTGCCGTACACCTTCGCCGCAACTGGTTAAAATCGGAAATCTTAATTAATACCGATACCGAAGAAATCGGTGAAATCTATATTGGTTGTGCTGGTGGGGTAAATGCTAATGTTGAGCTACCTGTTCACCATGAAAACAATCCATTCAGCCACACCTTACAAATTAACTTAAAAGGTTTGCGTGGCGGTCACTCTGGTTGTGATATCCACACCACTCGTGCGAATGCAATTAAAGTTTTAGCACGCTTATTAGCAAAACTTTCACAAAATCAACCGCACTTTACCCTTGCAGAAATTCGTGGTGGATCAATTCGTAATGCGATTCCACGTGAAGCCGCTGCAACCATTTGCTTCAATCATGATGTAGAAAGCGTAAAAAGTGCGGTTAAAAATTTTGAAGTTTTATTGAAAGAAGAGCTCGCTATTGCTGAACCTAACTTAACCTTAACCGCTGAGCAAGTTGAAAATCCACAACAAACTTTCACGCTTGAAACCACCAAAAAAGTGATTAATTTGCTGAACGTCTTACCAAATGGCGTAATCCGCAACAGTGATGTAATCAAAAATGTCGTGGAAAGCTCATTGAGCATTGGTGTATTAAAAACCCTTGAAGACAAAATCAAAGGTACGATTCTTATTCGTTCACTTATTGAAAGCGGTAAAGAGTATGTAGAAGAAACCTTAACCTCACTTGCTGAACTCACTGGTGCAACGGTTGAATTCTCAGGTTCTTACCCTGGTTGGAAACCGGTAAACGACACGGCAATTTTAGCCTTAATGAAAAAACATTATGCAGAAGTGCTTGGCAAAGAGTCTGAGATTAAAGTGATTCATGCAGGGCTTGAATGTGGCTTGTTGAAAGAACATTATCCGAATATTGATATGATTTCTGTAGGGCCAACTATTCGCAATGCGCATTCGCCTGATGAAAAAGTCCAAATTTCAACAGTACAAACTTACTGGGAGTTACTCACTAAAGTCTTAGCAGATATTAAATAATCTACAAATAAAAAGGGCTAAATATTACATTTAGCCCTTTATTTTTTATCTTTTATAAACTACGTAATGCTTCGATACGTTTTTCAAGTGGAGGGTGACTCATAAAGAGTTCGCTACGTTTGCCATTAATCATAAAGGCATTAAGTGAACCTTCCATCTCTTGCGGCTCATGAATTTGTTGTAAACGTTGCAATGCCGCAATCATTTTTTCTTTACCTACAAGCTGTGCAGAACCTGCATCTGCGCGGTATTCGCGATAGCGTGAGAACCACATTGCGATAATGCTCGCTAAAATACCAAACAAGATTTCTAACACCATTGAGACTAAGAAGTAAATGCCTGAGCTGCGACTTTCTTCATCACCATTACGAGAACTTGCTACCACATTGGCAATCACGCGAGATAAGAAAATCACAAAGGTATTCAATACGCCTTGTAATAAAGTCATGGTCACCATATCGCCGTTTGCAATGTGTGATACCTCATGAGCCAGTACCGCTTCTGCTTCTTCTTCCGTCATAGAGTTTAATAAGCCTGTACTAATCGCCACTAAAGAATTGTTTTTCGTTGTCCCCGTAGCAAAAGCATTCGCATCATTAGAATGGTAGATCGCCACATCTGGCATTGGGATGCCTGCTTGCTGTGCTTGACGACGTACAGTTTCCACTAACCAACGTTCAGCTTGATTACGTGGTTCGGTAATCACTTCTGCCCCCACAGAGCGCAATGCCATGGTTTTTGACAAAAATAACGAAATCAATGATCCGGCAAAACCGAAAAGCATTGCCATAATTAAAATGCCACCTGTACTATTTCCTGCAATACCGGTCACATTTAAAATAATCCCTAACACAAGCATCACAGCAAAGTTAGTAGCTAAAAATAAAAGGATTCGCATCATAATAAAGTTCCTCAATAAAATAGAAAGTAAACACTGCAATAATGGAGAATTTTTTACAAAATTCAAGGTTAAACAAATAATTTATTGTAAATCTTCTAAGGTATTAAAATTTACAAATCGTCCTTCTTGTTCGTCAAATTGGACAGCAACCGCGCCATTTTTGTTCATAAATTGTAATAAACGACGTTCGCCTTCGTTTAAATAAGCGCGTAACTTCTCTTTAAGCTGAACGGACATCAAACAAAATGTCGGGTGTTCACGCGCTTTATCTTTTGCATAAGCCATTAAAGTGCGGTTATTTTTAACCGCACTTTTTAGTTTTTCTAATAAGTTTTGCGGAAAATATGGGCTATCACAAGGCACAAAAAGTACAAAATCTGTTTTAGCTTGTTCGAGTGATGTTAGCATACCACTCAACGGTCCCTGAAAATCAGGCAATTCATCTGAAAATACAGGGAAACCCCATTGTGCATATTCCTCATGGTGACGATTAGCATTAATCGAAATATCAATCACTTGAGGTTGTAAGCGCTCAATCACATGGCTAATTAACGGTTTATTTTTTAAAAGCTGTAAGCCTTTATCCGCTCCATTCATTCTCCGTGCTTTTCCACCAGCCAAAATAACCGCACTTATTGTATATTCCATATTTTCTTATTGCCTTATTTGAAGTATGATCTAGCCTTATTTTTCTCCATTTAAAAGGAAATAGCAATGAAATGTAAGCGTTTAAATGAAGTATTGGAACTTTTACAACCTTATTGGTCTAAAGACCCAGATCTGAGCTTGTTACAAATTTTGCAAAAAATTGCTGATGAAGCAGGTTTTGATAAACCCGTAGCAGAATTATCTGATGAAGTGATTATTTATCATTTAAAAATGCACGGCACAGATAAACTTGAGCCAATCCCTGGCGTCAAAAAAGATTATGAAGAAGATTTTAAAACCGCATTGTTAAAAGCACGCGGAATTATTAAATAAGGAAAACAAATGAAAAAAGTTTTATTTTTACTCGGTG
>JAHZCF010000089.1 GCA_019423005.1 Haemophilus sp. | reverse complement strand
TCCCCATGTGAGAGTAGGACACCGCCAGGTACTGAATGTAGAACCCCGAGCTGAAGAGCTTGGGTTTTTTGCTTATAGATCTTTGACTAAAGATTAGTTTGAAAAAAGGAAAGTGCGGTAGAAAGTTAGGCTGTTTTTACGTAGAGAATATATAAAAAGGAGTTTATCCCAAATATCTGGGGATAGACTCCTTTAATCTTTTAAGAAAAGAGCTTATTCCAGAAAGAACAAACAAACTCTCTTTCTTCTGCAAACGCTGAATCATCAACAATGACAGGATTTCCTAACAAGTTCAGGTGATGAATTTTATTACGTAGTGTCACGTAGCAGGATTTGAGCTTTTCACATTCTGTTAGAGAAATAATGTGATATTCTGCCATTGAATCAAAGATGCGGACGTTATCAGACCATTTGGTTAATATTGGATTAGCTGGGGCATTCGCAAGCATCAGATACTGGGCGATAAATTCAATATCGGTAATGCCGCCACGATCGGTTTTGATATTAAAAAATCCTTCTTTTGTATGAGATAAATGTTCGTACATTTTTTCACGCATTTTCCTTACTTCGATTTTTAACTGATTAATATCTCTTTGAGCGGAAAGTACATTACAGCGAATTTTTTCAAATTCTGCTTTTAATTCAGTTTCACCAAAAATAGCACGGCTACGGACAAGCGCTTGCTTTTCCCAAGTCCATGCTTCATTGAGTTGATAGTTTTCAAATGCTTGAAGTGAACAGCCTAATAAGCCTGCATCGCCTGAAGGTCGTAATCGCATATCAACATCGTAGAGTATACCAGCACTCGTATTCATACTAAAAATACTGACAATTTTTTGAGCCAATCTTAAATAGAATTGATTGCTATCAATGGATTTTTTTCCACCAATGGTTTGACCTTCAACGGATTGGTATAAAAAGACTAAATCCAAATCAGATTTATAACCGAGTTCAATTCCGCCTAATTTACCGTAGCCAATTACTAAAAAAACTTTTTCTGTTTTACCTACTAGATGTTCGGGTACACCAAAGCGTTGACTGATTTGTTGCCAGGCAAAATTGACAACGGCATCAATAATTGCTTCAGCTAGATAAGTGAGATGATCGCTCACTTTCATAACAGGCAATACGCCGAGAATATCGGCGGCTGCAACACGTAATAAAATAGACTGTTTGAATTGGCGTAAACCGTCAATAAATTGTTCTTCATCATCTTGCGGTAATCGTAGCATATATTGCTTCAATTCATCAGGATACTGTGTGAACGGCAATGGATTACGTAGCGCTTCAGTATTTAATAATTCATCGAGTAGAATAGGGTAACGAGCGACTTGTTCGGCAATCATCTGGGATTGCGCACATAGTTCAATAAGCTGCTTAATGGTTTGAGGATTTTCTAAGAGCAATTCTAAATACGTCGTTCTACTCGCAATTTTATCGATAATATTGAGAATGCGTGGCAATAAAGTGCGGTAATTTTTTTGCTCAAATATTTGGGTAAAGATATTTGGTAATAAGTGAGCTAGAACTTCTCGACCACGAGAGCCAATAACACGGCGCGCAAGCCCCTCTTTGAATTGAATCAGTTTATCTAAGATATCGGAAATTGCGTCTTCATCAATGTGATTATCAATCAGCATTTGTTCAATATCATCGAGGTCACTTTCTAAAAAATCAATCCACTGATTATTGTCATCGCTACGTTCATCTTTTTCTTCACCAATTAATGCATCAAAAACTGACCGCACTTTTTGTTGGTGTGCTTGTAGTATTTGATAGAAATCATCCCAGTTTTCAATTGGATAAGATTTCATCGTAGTTTGATTGTTCTCATCTAAGTAAGTATATTCTCGACAAGCGACCCTTAATCTAAGGCGATTTTCTTCATCAGTTGGGAGAAGTTGCGTCTGTTGATCATCAATAGCTTGTAGCACGTTTTCAGTACGACGAAGGAAGATATAAGCGTCTCTTAATTCATGATATTGTTGAGGCGTAATTAAACCAAGATCCCGTATTTCGGGCAGAAGTTTAAGTAATTCATGTTGTTGGAGCTTAATCTCACGTCCACCACGAATCAGTTGAAAAACTTGCACAATAAATTCGATTTCTCGAATCCCGCCTGCACCTAGTTTAATATTGTCTTTTAAGCCACGACGACGAACTTCACGCTCAATTTTACCTTTCATTTCACGTAAAGCTTGAATCACACTAAAATCAATATAGCGTCGATACACAAAAGGATGAAGTAATTGTTGTAAGGTTTTTACATTGGGATCTTGCGCATCACCGCCTAAAATACGACCTTTGATCATGGCATAGCGTTCCCAATCTCGCCCCTGATCTTGGTAATATTGTTCCATCGCAGAAAAACTTAAGGCAAGTGCACCACTATCGCCAAAAGGACGAAGACGCATATCTGTACGATAGACAAAGCCATCTGGCGTAAATTGATCCAATGCATTAATCAGACGTTGTCCTAAACGGGTAAAAAATTTAGCATTATCAACGGCTCGTCTTGCACCGACGGTTTCACCTTGTGAGGGATAGGTAAAAATTAAATCAATATCAGAGGAGAAATTTAGCTCAAA
Organism: Haemophilus sp.; assembly: GCA_019423005.1. GTDB lineage: Bacteria > Pseudomonadota > Gammaproteobacteria > Enterobacterales > Pasteurellaceae > Haemophilus_D. The sequence goes on along the minus strand of JAHZCF010000089.1, from coordinate 5,413 downwards.
ACCACCTAATTTTCCCATGCCAAGAATATAGAGTTGCTGAGGGTTGCCATGTTCATCACAAGGCGTGCCCATTTCTTCGCAAGCTTGTTTGTACAGCCAGTCTCTTGCACCAATGATAAGACTCTCAGCAAGTTTAGAAAGACGAATAAAAATTTCTTCTACGGTGGCAAGATTCAAGCTTTGACAGAAACTGAGTTTCGCCATTTCTTGATTACGAAAATCTCGTAGCGTTTTGTAAAGCTGTTCTTCGTTTTGGGTAACGGAGAGTCGCTCAGCTAAACGGCTAGCATAATGTTGACAATCTGAAAATTGAGGAGGTGTTTGCCACCATTGGGCTAAAAAGTGCGGGTGTTTTTTTAAGACTTTTTCCAAGAAATCAGACAGACTGATGGCATAGTTGATTTGTCCGATTGGAGTCGTGAGATCTGTTGCGTCTCGCTCGATTTGTTGGGTTAATTCATCAAGATTCATTTCAGGGAAATATTGGCAAAGCACTTCGCCAAGTTGAATGAGTTTTTCCGTCGAAAGCGGAAGTGAAAGCGCCATAATTTACCCCTTAAAATGTTCGTCAATCTTGCGTAGTACGATTTCTTTGGCCTGTTGCGGTTGTAGACTATCTAGCCAATTTAATGGTGTTTTCCAGCCGCGCAGCCAGGTGATTTGTCGTTTGGCTAATTGTCGGGTTGCACAAATACCGCGGAAGACCATTTCTTCATGATCATAGTCACCACGTAAATATTCCCACATTTGTCGATAGCCCACACAGCGGATAGAAGGCAAATCAGGATGGAGATCTTCTCGTTGATAGAGTTTTTCAACCTCTTCTTGGAAACCTAATTCGATCATTTTATGGAAACGTTGTTCGATACGTTGATGTAACACCGCGCGATTTTCTGGTGCAATAGCAAATTGTAAAAATTGATAAGGCAATTCTTCGCCTTTTTGTTCGGTTAATTCCGTTAATGATTTGCCCGTTAAATAGAATACTTCTAATGCACGATTAATTCGCTGCGAATCATTTGGATTGATACGCTCTGCAGAAATAGGATCAATTTTTTGTAATTCTTGATGAAGTGCTGGCCAGCCAAATTTCTGCGCTTTTTCTTCAATCTCTAACCGTAACTTTTCATCAGCAGATGGAAGGGGAGAAAGGCCTTCAATCAATGCTTTGTAATACAACATAGTGCCGCCAACCAAAAGCGGAATTTTACCTTGCGCGGTAATATCAGCCATTTCTCTGAGTGCATCATCACGAAAATTCATCGCGGAATAACTTTCAGCGGGATCTAAAATATCGATTAAGCGGTGGGGGGCAAGGGCTAGTTCTTCTTTAGAAGGCTTTGCCGTACCAATATCCATGCCTTTATAAATTAATGCAGAATCGACGCTGATTACTTCCACGGGCAGGCTTTGACGTAATTGAATAGCAAGATCTGTTTTTCCGGAGGCCGTTGGCCCCATCAGAAAAAGTGCGGTTGGTTTGGAGTCAGTTTTTTGTGTCATATTACAAATCAGTTAAAAAAGGCTGCCAGTTAATCGGTTTCAGTAGAGTATTAAATTTTTCTTGATGAGGTTTGTTCAGTAAGCGTTCCGTTTCGCTTAATAAGTTGACCGCATCCGCTAACACTTCAATCGGTTTCACCTCTAGCGTCTGACAAAGTGCGGTCAGAAAATCAGGCATATTTTCTACATGTTCAGCAAGTAGGCTCATCACACATTTTTGTAAATTTTGTGTACGTAAAACCGTAGGCACTTTGTTTAGAGTGAGACGTAGCTGGGCTTTATTTTCAATAAATTCAAAACCACTTTGCTGAAAAAAGGCTTTTTGTTTTTGCCATTGTTCAAATTGTTTTTCATCTAAGCGGAAAATAATCGGAATGAGCAACGGCTGTTGTGAAATTTCACCTTGTTGTAAGGTTAATTCATAATTTAAGGTCTGCAATTTAGCTAATGACATCAAATAAAACTGCTGATTTTGTTGTAAAAGCAACGCTTTATTTTCAATTAATGCTAATGCACGTAAATAACCCGTTTCACTTGTCTGTGGGTGTTGTTCAACGACAGGTGTTGTTAAAACTTGAGAATCTTCTGTTGAACGTACTAATTCCCCATATAAGCGTTGTTCCGTCTTTATAGGTCGTTCACGATAACCATATGACGGAACGTATTCTCTACGGTTTGAAAAGTGCGGTCGATTTTCTGATTGTTTTTCACGAGATTGATGATAATTCGAAGCGAAAATATTTTGCCCTGCCGCTGCACGATTCGGTTTTGTTTCATAGTGCGTTTGATACGAAGCTGAAGGCTCTCTTGCCTCATTTATCGCTGGCGCTAAATCCAATGCAGCTTGAGGAATGGCATTGAGCGCGTTTGTTACGCCTTGGCAGATAAAGTCATGAATTAATCGAGCTTGATGGAAACGCACCTCGTGTTTTGTTGGATGCACGTTGACATCGACATCATGTGGATTGAGATCGATAAATAGTACAAATGCAGGGTATTGCTCAGTATGCAAATGCTCCGCATAAGCTTGACGAATGGCGTGGGTGATCACTTTATCACGCACCATTCGTCCATTGATATAGCAATAGCTTAAATCATTCTGAGAACGGGTAAATTCAGGTGTCGCCACCCAGCCAGAAAGATGCAGATCATCATGTTTCCAATCAATACGTAAGGCATGTTGAACAAAATCATCGCCACAAATGGTAGCAACGCGTTTTAGTTGTTGTTCTTCATTTGCCGCAGGGCGGTATTGTCGAACAATTTTGCCGTTATGAGTGAGCGTAAAAGCGATATTAAATTTTGCTAAAGCAATTCGGCGAATGACTTCATCAATATGAGCAAATTCTGTTTTATCGGTGCGTAAGAATTTACGACGAGCTGGCGTGTTAAAAAAGAGATTCGCCACTTCAACCGTCGTGCCGACTGGATGAGACGCAGGTTTGATTGTGGTTTCCATTTCTCGCCCTTGCGCATAGACTTGCCACGCTTCATTTTGCTCTGTCGTGCGAGAGGTAAGCGTGAGACGAGAAACCGAGCTGATACTGGCAAGGGCTTCACCGCGGAAACCTAAACTTAAAATGGCTTCGAGATCATCGAGATCGGCAATTTTACTGGTTGCGTGTCTAGCGAGTGCGAGGCTTAATTCCTCTTTAGGAATGCCACTGCCATTATCTCGAATACGAATTAGGTTGGCGCCGCCGTTTTCGATATCGATATGAATTTTATTGGCACCCGCATCAAGGCTGTTTTCCACCAATTCTTTCACTACAGAAGAAGGGCGTTCGACCACTTCACCTGCGGCAATCTGATTAGCCAGCTGTGGAGAAAGAATTTTGATTGCCATAGGATTCCTTATTTTTCTTTAAGTTTGATTTTTTGCCCAGTCACGACTTTGCCGTTTTTCAATGTTGGGTTCAGTTTTAAAAGACGATTAACCGGTACATTGTATTCACGAGAGATGGCATAGATAGTTTGATCGGCTTTCACCGTATGGTAAAGCGGGATTTCTTTCTTGCCATTATCTTTCTTCTCATTCCCTTTTGAAGATGCGTCTTTTTTATCGTTGTCTTTTTTCTCAGGCTCTTTTTTACTCTCGGTTTTTTCTTGTTTTTTATCTTTTTTAGAAACCGCTTTTTCAGCTTCAACAATCTTGCTGTTTTTCCCTTTGTTATCGGCTTTGGTTTTATCATCCGATTTAGGTTTTTCTTCTACCTTTTTACCTTTGCCGTTATCAGGAATTTTAATAGTTTCATTCAGCCAAAGTTCTTTACGTTTTAGTTTATTTAATTCAATAATTTCACTGACTTTTACATCATATTTGTTCGCCAGACTACCAATGCTTTCACCTGGTTTCACTTTATGACGTACGCCGCTGTCTTTGACATCGGAAGTGCGGTCAGATTTTTCGATGTTTTTCTCTTCTTTTTTAGTTGGTTCTTCCGCTTTTTTGCCTTTGCCATTATCAGGAATCTTAATGGTTTCATTTAACCAAAGTTCTTTGCGTTTCAGTTTATTTAACTCAATGATTTCGCTGACTTTGACATCATATTTATTTGCTAGGCTACCAATGCTTTCACCTGGTTTCACTTTATGGCGAATACCGCTGTCTTTCACATCGGAAGTGCGGTCTGATTTTTCATTATTTTTGTCGTTTGATTTTGTAGATTTGCTGTCTTGCTCATCACTAGGTGGGACTGCAATCGCTTTTAAATTACCATTGCGATAAGCGACTAAGCCTTCATAAATCATATAAGCAATACGACGACGATAAGCAATGGTATTCAATTTTTGTTCTTCTTCCATATTGGAAAGGAAGCCTGTTTCCACCAGAACAGAAGGAATATCGGGTGAACGTAATACGCCAAGGCTCGCATGTTGTGGCGTGCTACGACTTAATGAGGTCACGCGAGCAAAACGACGTAAAATGCTGTTGCCAAGTTCATAACCTGTACGTTGGCTGTGACCAAATTGTAGGTCGAGTACAGTTTGATCTAAATATTTGTCATTGTTATTGGAAAGTACTTTTCCTGCGCCACCTAAAAGCTCAGAGCGTTTTTCATCATCTTCTAACCATTGACCCATTTCATCGTTGGCACGGCGATTGGATAGCACCCAAACAGATGCGCCACGTTGGTCTGAATTAAGAGAGGAGTCCGCATGGATAGACACGAGAAAATTTGCTTTGTATTTACGTGCAATTTCAGAACGTTCTGGCACGGAAATGTAGTAATCGCTACTGCGTGTTAAAACACCTTTGAAATTAGGATCTTTATCTAGTAAGGCTTTTAATTCTCGTGCAATAGAAAGGGTGACATTCTTTTCATAAATGCCGAGATTTTTTCCGATAGCACCGGGATCTTTACCGCCATGGCCAGGATCAATGGCAATTGTCCATTGTGGCGCGGCAAATACGGTAGTAGAAATTAGAGAAAATATTCCAAAAAGAAACGAAAATTTTGCTTTCATGTAAGTCAGTTTTATAGTTGTGTCAAAATATGCTCGCCCACTGAGTTTTGAGCAATTAGCGTAATGTTGCGAGCATCATCGTAATAATCAATATTCACCAATAAATCAGCTTCAGGCAAGATGCCCTCACCTTTTTCTGCCCATTCGATTAAGCAGATGCAATTTTGGCTAAAATAATCACGAATACCCATAAATTCTAATTCTTCAGGATCGGCAAGGCGATATAAATCGAAGTGATAAATCATTTTCCCTGCAATGCTATATTCTTCTACTAACGTGTAAGTAGGGCTTTTGACATTGCCTTGGTAGCCTAAACCTTGCACCATTCCACGAGTCAGGGTGGTTTTTCCCGCACCAAGATCGCCATTAAAATAAAGCACAATAGCGTTATCTTTCGGTTGTTTTACAAGCACTTCTGCGAGTTTTTTACCAAAACGGAGCA
>JAHZCF010000088.1 GCA_019423005.1 Haemophilus sp. | reverse complement strand
GATCAAACAACAAGCGGTTGTCATAACGTTTTAAAATCAAGTGTAAAGCGAACCGAACTTTAAATAAAAATTCTTGGCTTTCTAATAATTGTTGGTGTTCTGATGGATAAATAAAGCCACTTTTCAAAATGCCATCAAGGGTCATTTCCCCAGTGTGTCGTAATGCGATCCAGTATAAAAGATGAAGATCTCGCAAGCCGCCAGGGCTGTATTTTAAATCGGGCTCTAAATTGTAACTGGTGTTGTGATAACGCTGATAACGTTCAATTTGCTCTTGAACTTTAGCATCAAAGAATGGTTTTACCGCCCAAAAATCTGGCTTTTTCAGTATTTCCCCTAAAACATTAAAAAGGGATAAGTCACCCGATAAATAACGGGACTCAAGCAAATTGGTGGCAATAGTAATATCCTGTTTGCCTTCCTTTTCACATTCTTCTAAAGAACGAACACTATGCCCTACGTCAAATCCACAATCCCACAAGAACTGCACAAATTGAGCAATTTTTTCTTCCGTTTCAGACTCTCTTTCTTCTTTTGAAAGAATAAGAACATCTAGGTCAGATAAAGGAAAGATTTCTTGTCTGCCATAACCACCCACTGCAATTAAGGTGAGATTAGCTTTATCTAATTCAAATTGCTGCCAAAGCTGTTTTAACAAATTATCACAAAATTGTGTACGGTTAGCGATCAGCTCAAAAACGGAATAATCAGCAAAGTGCTGACGTTCCAATTCCTTCAAATTTTCACGCTGAATTTTGACCGCACTTAGCGTGAGTGGAGAGTCAAAATGATAAGGAAAAAGCATAGGTATTCCACAAACAAAACAATTATAAAAAAAGCCCACTATCGTAGGCTTTTAGCTGAACTTAAAGGTTATTCATTATACGTTGAATTCGACCTTCCGCAATTTCTTCATCACGAATGGTCATCACTTCACAACCGGTTTCTGTCACGACAATTTGGTGTTCATATTGTGCAGAATGGCTACGGTCTTTAGTTTTTACCGTCCAACCATCGCCCATAATGCGAACTTCTTTTTTACCCGCATTAATCATTGGCTCAATGGTGAATACCATACCCGGTTTTAAAATCACACCGCCATCATCAGCATAATAGTGTAAGACTTGCGGTTCACAGTGGAATTCAGTTCCCACGCCGTGACCACAATACTCACGAACCACGCTAAATCCTTGGCTTTCAGTATATTTTTGTACCGCTTTACCAATTTCGTTTAAACGAATACCCGGCTTAACCGTACGTAATCCCACATAAAGTGCTTCTTGTGCCGCTTCAACCAATTTTTGGCTACGAATATTGGTTTCACCCACAACATACATCTTCGAATTATCACCGAAATAACCGTCTTTAATCACAGTCACATCAATATTGACAATATCACCACGTTTTAATTTTTTATCGTCGCTTGGAATACCATGGCAAACCACTTCATTTATAGAAATACAGGTTGCTTTAGGAAAACCATGATAATTTAAGCATGCAGGAATCACTTTTTGTACATTCACCATGTAATCATGACAAATGCGATCCAATTCACCTGTGGTCACCCCTTCTTTGACATAAGGTTCGATCATAACCAAGACATCAGACGCTAATTTACACGCTTCACGTAACTTAACAATTTCTGCTTCAGTTCTTAATGGAATGCCCATTATTTCTCCTTATTTAATTCTGATTTATTCGCATATAATAGCACTAATTCCGTGAAAAATCTTGAATGAATTAACAGGTTATTAGATAATACAAGGATTATTTTTAGGAAAGTGGGGATAGAGATATGTCAGATTTAGATATGGCCGTACCGCTAACTTTTACTGATGCGGCAGCCAATAAAGTAAAAAGTTTAATTAGCGAAGAAGAAAACAACGAATTAAAATTACGCGTTTATATTACCGGTGGTGGCTGCAGCGGTTTCCAATATGGTTTTACCTTTGATGATAAAGTCAATGAAGGCGACCTGACGATTGAAAAATCCGGTGTGCAATTAGTGATTGACCCAATGAGTTTACAATACTTAATTGGCGGCACCGTGGATTACACTGAAGGCTTGGAAGGTTCTCGTTTTGTAGTGAACAATCCAAATGCAACCAGTACCTGTGGTTGCGGTTCTTCATTCAGCATCTAACATGGATTTTCAATTTACCCATTATCTAGGCAATGTACATGCTAAATGTTCGATGGAACACATTGCCCTAGCCAATTGGTTTAATTCAGAAGTGCGGTCAAATCCTCAAGCGTTTTTGACCGCACTTTCTGCCTGTGAGCAGATTAAAAATAATGATGAAGTCACGCTGATTGGTTCTGAATACACGCTTTTTATCAATACCGATGAAGTGATGATTCGCGCCAATAATCTTGCAATTGAAACAGATGACATTTTAGAAGACGACTTCCATTATTATGATGAAGAAAGTATCGCCTTCTGCGGTACAACAGACTTCATCCACTTTCTTAATGCCTATTTTGAATTTATTGCTTAACCTCATTCTCTGAAGCTAACTATTATGTCGGAAACGGAAAACACCTCATCAGAACAACAAGAAACACAAGCGCCAAATAAGCGCCGTTCTTGTAAAATCTTTTTAGCTAAAGCAGCCTTTACTTTAGGGACGCTTGCCGTGTTTTATGGTGGCTATTTGGATTGGCAAATTCGCTCCAAAATGGATGGCCAAATTTGGCGTTTACCTGCAGAAGTGTATAGCCGTTTAGAAAGCGTAAAACTTTCTGATAACCTTTCTTTTGACGAAGTGATTCAAATCTTACTCGATAACGAATACCGTCAAACCACTATGATTGCGGCACCGGGCGATTTTAAACTCGAAGAGGATACCATTGTATTACTTCGTCGTGCGTTCCCTTACCCTGACAAGCCAGAACCACAACGTGTATTACGTTTACGTTTTACGGATAACAAACTTTCTCGTATTGAAGACTTAGTCAACGTAAAAGCGGTTGATGAATTCCGTCTTGCGCCTAAATTAATTGCCATGTTGGAATCGGATAATGAAGATCGTTTAGCGATTCCATTACAGCACTACCCTCGATTACTCATTGATGCCTTATTACTGACAGAGGATCGCCGTTTTTATGAGCATAACGGGATTAATCCTGTGGGTATTGTGCGAGCAATGATTGCCAATATTAAAGCCGGTCAAACAGTTCAAGGCGGCAGTACACTCACTCAGCAATTAGTTAAAAACTTGTTCTTATCCAGTGAACGTTCTATTACCCGTAAAGCCAATGAAGCGTTGATGTCATTAGTATTAGATTGGCGATATGATAAAAACCGTATTTTAGAAACCTATCTGAACGAGATTTACCTTGGTCAAAATGGTGATATCCAAATTCACGGTTTTGCATTGGCGAGCCAATTCTATTTTGGTCGTTCTATCCGTGAAATTAGCCTAGATCAGATTGCCCTTTTAGTTGGCATGGTGAAAGGGCCATCCCTTTATAATCCATGGCGAAATCCACAATATGCACTCGATCGTCGAAATGTGGTGTTAAAACTGATGCTTGATCACCAAATGATTGGGGATGAGCTTTATGAGCTGTTGAGTAAACGTCCATTAGGCGTGCAAGCTAAAGGTCAAATTTCACGTAAATATCCTGCTTTCATTCAAACCTTACAAGCGGATCTTCGCCGTCAGTTAGGGGAAAATAAAACCTCTGCACTACTTGGTGCACGTATTTTCTCCACCATGGATTTAAAACAACAGGAACAAGCTGAAAATGCTGTGGTGAATACGGTTAATCAATTACAACTACAAACCAAAAACCCACACCTTGAAGGTGCCATGATTGTGGCAGATTATCATCTGGGTGAAATACGTGCTGTCGTAGGTGGATTACAAACAGAATATGCGGGCTTTAACCGTGCGTTAATGTCAAAACGTCAAATTGGCTCATTAGTAAAACCATCTATTTATTTGACCGCACTGATGAATCCGGAACAATTCCGCTTAAATACACCAATTCAGAATCAGCCGATCACGATTCATATTAAAGGCAGCCAACCTTGGCAACCTCGTAACTACGATCGTAAATATAGCGGTTCGGTTATGTTGATGGATGCCCTTGCCCGCTCATTGAATATTCCAACGGTAAATATTGGGATGAAAGTTGGCTTAAGCAAGGTCATTGATACGCAAAAAGCCATGGGATGGGACAATGTGACAATTCCAAAAGTCCCAGCAACTTTGCTTGGTTCTTACAGTATTTCACCTTATGATGTGACAAAACTCTACCAAACCATTGCCAATCAAGGTGGTAAAATTGAGTTAAGCACCATTCAAAGCATTACCGATCGTCAAGGCAATATTATTTATGAACATAATACGGTGCCGGATCAAGTGGTGCCGAGAGAAGCGGCTTATCAAACCTTGTATGCGATGCAGCAAACTGTCGAACGTGGTACTGCGCGTAGCTTACAAAATGATTATGCCGATCTTCGTCTTGCGGGTAAAACAGGAACCACCAACGATGCTCGTGATACGTGGTTCGTGGGTATTGATGGTAAAAATGTCAGCACGATTTGGTTAGGTCGTGATGATAACGGTGAAACCAAATTAACTGGTGCCTCAGGCGCATTACAAATCTATAAAGATTACTTAAACCGTGTTGTCATTGAAAAACTAAAACTTGGTCAACCGTCTACCATTAAATGGGTTGGCATCAATGCTTACGGTAGTTGGAGTTGTGGTAGTAGCCGAACAATCCCAGTTTGGGCAAACAAAGATCAAAACTTCTGCGCTTCTGCGCAAACAACGAGTACTGCGACTGCTACTGCAGCGCAAACCACACAATCACCACAACCCGAACAACCTGAATCAGCAAAACAAGAAAGTGTATGGGATGTGTTAGATAATAAAGCGCCTGTTGAAGAAGCAGCACCCGCTCAATAAACTTGCTTATTTTTGACCGCACTTTTATATCTCCATAAAGCGCCTAACAAGGGCGCTTTATTCTTTTGAGCATAAAATAACCGTCTAGGATTTCCACCTCTTGTGAATTTTTTGATCTCCATCACAAAAATTAGAATTATTTATTGTCATTTCACTGATATCAAAGGATAATTATAAATAGGAATTGATTTCATTTGAGGTAATGAGGTAAATAGACGATGCTATTCCGTTCTATTCGATTTTTCTTTTTAATTTTTTCACTCGCCTTTTCTTCTTCACTCCTTGCACAAGATAACTATCAACAATGGGTTGATGATATTACGGCTCGCCTAGATAAAACGTCTCAACTTATCCAAAAAGGCAATACCGATGACGCCCGTACTGAAGTGCAAATGGCTTATTTTGAAGTGTTTGAAAATCTAGAAGGGCCAATTCGTATCAATTTCTCCGCACAAAAAAGCTACCAAATGGAAGCAACTTTTGGCGAAATCCGTAAAATGATCGGCGAAGGTGCTTCACAAAAAGAGATTCAAGCTAAAATCGATCAACTCAAAAAAGAATTACAAGAAGTATTACCATCATTGGTTGAAGGTCATCAACTCAATGCCGATGGACAACATGGTGTTTATGATAATCAAGCGATTGCCCCTTATTGGCAACAAAGTTTTAAAACCATTGATGACTTAATCGCTCAAGGGATCGATGCTTATCAAAATGGTGATCTTGCTAATGCCAAAAAATTGTTCCAACAAGCACAATATGATGGCTATAAAAACTCAGAAATGGAAATGTCCATTCGCCAAAATCGCTCTGCAGAAATCTCAGCCGCAATTAACCAACAGTTTTACAACATCATTCGTTTAAGTGAACAAGCCGATCAAATTACGGAGCTTGGCTACCAAAGCACGCAATTATTACAAGATATTGAAGAAAACTTGCCTAACCTGCCAACGACACGTGAAGAACAAAATGTTCAATCTAATGCAGCACAGCAAGCAACAGATAATCAACAAGAACAAGATTGGAATAAGATTAAACAAGAGATCAACCAACGTATTCAACAAGCTATTACGCTCTATCAACAAGGTGAAAGCAAAAAAGCGATTCTTTCTGTACAAGACACCTATTTCGACGTGTTTGAAAGTACAGGAATGGAAAACAAAGTGGGTTCCCGTGATAGTAACTTTAAAGCAGAACTTGAAGGCTACTTTACTCGTCTAGTCAGTTTAATGAAAGCTGGACAAGGTGATAAGTTACAAGCTCAAGCTGATGGTTTAAACCAGAATTTAACTAAAGCGGTTGAAATGTTACAGGGCGAAGAGCAAAGTGATTGGTCGATGTTCTTATATAGCCTTTTAATCATTCTTCGTGAAGGTTTAGAAGCGTTATTGATTGTTGCAGCTATCGTGACTTACTTAATTAAAAATAACCACCAAGATAAATTGCCGGTTATTCGTCAGTCTGTTTATGTGGCGTTAATTGCCAGTGTGGTTACCGCATTTATTTTCCAACTTATCTTTGAAAATTCAGGTCAAAACCGTGAATTGCTCGAAGGCTTTACGATGATTTTTGCCGTCGTCATGCTATTTATGATGAGTTACTGGTTATTATCCAAAGTCGAAGCACAAAACTGGAAACGTTATTTAGAAGGTAAACTCTCTACTGCCCTCACAACAGGCTCACTCATCGGTCTATGGCTTACTAGCTTCTTAGCGGTATATCGTGAAGGGGCGGAAACGGTATTGTTCTACTATGCCCTTATGGGTGATGCGAAAAGTGCGGTCAGTTTTATCTACCTTTTCGCAGGTATCATTGTCGGCGCAATTATTCTCACCATTTGCTACTTCGTGATGCGTTATACCGTGGTGAAATTACCGCTTAAACCCTTCTTTATGTTTACAGGCTCATTTATGTACTTAATGGCCTTTGTATTCGCCGGTAAATCTGTTTTAGAACTCATTGAAGGCAAACTTTTCGAGCCTACGCTGATTAGCGGTGTGCCTGAAATTTCGTGGTTAGGTATTTATCCTTATATGGAAACCTTAATTCCACAAGCAATCTTACTCGTCGCAGCCGTATTTGCTCTGTTTATTATGAAATATCAAAGCAAAAAAGCCGCGTAATACCCAACAATCCTTTAGGAGAAAAACAATGAAAAAAGCACTTTTAGCAACAGCATTATTTGCGGGTATTTTCACCGCGTCTACTGCAAACGCATTCCAAGAGTACCCAATCGGTGAAGCGGTAACCATGAATGAAATGGAAATTGCAGCGGTTTATCTCAAACCAATCGATATGGAACCACGTGGCATGGGTTTACCTGCTGCGAAATCAGATATCCACTTAGAAGCGGATATCCACGCAGTAAAAGGTAACAAAAATGGCTTTGGTGATGGTGAATGGATGCCTTACTTAACCATCAACTACACTTTAGTGAATACCGATACCGGTGAAAAACAAGAAGGTACGTTCATGCCAATGGTGGCAGGTGATGGTCCTCACTACGGCGCTAACGTGAAAATGATGGGTGTGGGTAACTATAAATTAACTTACCACATCGACCCACCATCAAAAGCGGGTATGCACCGTCATACCGACTCTGAAACGGGTGTAGGTCGTTGGTGGAAACCATTTGATGTTAGCTATGAATTCAAATTCACTGGCATCAAATAATCTCAGGTAAACATCGATTTTACCGACTTGCCTTCCCTTGTATTTCAGGGGAAGGCAATAGCATTTAATTTAACCTTAAAATATCGTCTGTTTTATCCCATTAAATGATCAAACTATGAATTATTTTTTTACTTTTTTCCTTCAAGCACTTTTACCTTTTTCATTATTGCTCGGTGTTTATCACAGTAAACAATCCACTGTAAGTGCAAAAAAAATAATTTGGCTTAGCCTATTCGGTTTTATTGCCGGTATCGTACTGCGCCTTAGTTTACCTTCGGGACAAATAACCAATTTAATCGTCAATACAGTGATATTGGCGCTATTGATTATCTTTGCCTTATGTTTAATTTTCGGCAAAGGTCGCTTACCTGCCTTTTGGCAAACGGTATTAATGCTCATCGCGGGAAGCTTCTGGGCAAAAGATCCCAACATTACCGCTCTCGTTTCTACTGATGTTATCAATACCGATTCGATCTTACATATAAGTGCGGTCATTTTTGCCTTTGTTTTTTGTTTATGCTTACAAGGCTGGATCTATTTACTTCTAAAACAAGCGGTAAAAACACAACAAAAATCAACCGCACTTTTAAAAGGTGCCATTAGCCTTCTCTTAGTTTGCTTGCTTGTGCCACTTATCGGTGAACTCTTATTAATTTTAATGAAGCTTCAAGTGCTTGAACTCACCAAACTACGTTTAAGCTTTGTTGCGAAATCAGGCGAAATAACTCGCTGGTTAAATTACATCTGTGCCGCCTTATTCTTCGTTGTACTTACCATCTTCTACGGCAAAATTCATTTATCACGCAAGCAACAAGTTAATGCGACACAAGAACCCATTGAAAAACGCCAAAAATTGGCCGCATTGCGTACTTCCTCTCGCTTACTTGGGTGGGGATATTTGGCCGTAGCAATTATTTTTGCCACGCAGCTTTATTGGGAGCAGATTGCTTCTCGTCCACCACAACTTTCAGAAGCTATTCCTCTGACCTTAGATGAAAAGCAACAAGTCCATATTCCAATTGAACAAGTAAAAGATGGCAAATTGCATCGTTTTGTTTGGATTGCTGATGACGGTAAAGCCGTGCGTTTCTTTGTCATTAATCGTCAACCAGATAAATTGAGTCTAGCTGCGGTATTTGATGCCTGCTTGCTTTGTGGTGACCAAGGTTATGTGATGGAAGGTAACCAAGTGGTTTGTGTTGGTTGCGGTGTACATATGTTTATTCCATCTATTGGTAAACCGGGTGGCTGTAATCCTGTACCAATTGAAGATTGGCAACAAACTGAGACTGAAATTCTCATTAATCGAACCAGCTTAGAAGAAGGGTTAAATTTATTTAGCACGATTGTTGAAATCGATGTAAAAGATCCGATTAGTGGTACCCAAATGAAAAACACTAAAACGGAGCACAAATATAATTACGAAGGTAAAACTTACTTCTTTGAAAGTGAGAAAAATCTTGATTTATTCCGTGATAACCCTGAAAAATATTTAGGTAAGGGGGAATAATGCTAGCAAGAATGTTATTTCAATCTTGGCGTTTTAGCATTAAACGTAAACTGTTGGCCGTGATTACTATTTTCTTAGCGGCGGGCTTAATCTCTGCACTCTTGGCTGTATCCATTGATATTGGCGATAAAATGGCAAAAGAGCTCAAATCTTACGGAGCCAATATTTTAGTTGAGCCTGCAAGTAATGCCGCCCTGCCTGATGAACTTAGTCATAACGCAGATTTGAGTAGTCAAGATTTTCTCGATGAAAAAGAACTGCCGAATATTAAAGATATTTTCTGGCGAAATAATATCGTGGGTTTTGCACCGTTATTAGGTGCAGATGTAAAAGCGGAAACGCTTTCCGCAAATACTCATGAAAAATTAACCGCACTTGGACAAATTAATGTGCTGGGTACGTTTTTTGATCATAACATCCCTGTACCAGATGAAGATGATTACCATACAGGACAAAAAATTATTAGTCCGTATTGGCATGTGCAAGGTGAATGGGTCAACGATCTTGAAACACCTGAAGGAGAATTTATTCCTGCATTGATTGGTGAGCAGTTAGCTCAACGAACTGGCTTAAAGCTAGATGATAAAATCCAGCTTCGCTATCAAAATAATGAGCTAGATAATCAAAGTGCGGTCGAAATTACCGGTATTTTATCCACGGGTGGTGCTGAAGATAATCAATTAGTTATGCCGCTCAATGCTGTACAAAAATTACTGAGTTTGGAAGGAAAAATTCAATCAGTTAAAGTCTCCGCGCTTACCGTACCTGAAAATGATCTTTCTCGTAAAGCACGTGCCAATACCGATGCATTGGATGCTGAAGAGTACGATCGCTGGTATTGTACGGCTTATGTCTCATCTATTTCACATCAGTTAGAAGAAGCTATTTCTGGTGCCATTGTTCGCCCTATTTGGCAGGTTGCAGCTTCAGAAGGTGTGGTCATTGGTAAAATCCAGTTATTGTTGGCAGTCGTTACTCTTGCCGCCTTAATCGCCGCAGCCATGGGGATCGCCTCATTAATGAGTACAGGGATCATTGAACGCTCAAAAGAAATTGGTTTGATGAAAGCCTTAGGCGCCTATCAATGGCAAATTGCCTTATTATTTTATTGTGAAGCCATTATCAGTGCCTCAATCGGTGGTTCGCTTGGTTGTATTGCAGGTTGGGGCTTAGCAAGATTTATTGGCGCTGCGCTATTTGGCGTACCACTGAGTTTTGCTTGGATTGTAATTCCTTGCGTATTGATGCTGTCTATTTTAATTGCTGTAGTGGGTACATGGTTCCCTGCCCATCGAATTGCCAAACTTTACCCTGTGGAGGTGCTCTATGGCCGCCAATAAAAGTATGTTTTGGCGTTTAATCTTCCAAGCATTACGCCTACGTTTACAGCGGGTATTTATTATCTTCTCTGCGCTGACTGTTGGTGCGTCCATTGTGACGGCAATGGCAGCGGTCTATTTCGATATCAATACTAAAATGAGCCAAGAGCTCCGTACCTTTGGGGCAAACTTTTACATCGGTGCAGCCAATGGTGGATTGATGAAAGAACGCCAATTAAAGCAAATTCTGCACAATGCACCGGATAATTTTATCACCGCTGCCAGCCCTTATTTATATGGTGTTGCACGAAGTGATTTAGAAAAAATTGTGATTATGGGCGTGTGGTTTGAAGATATGCGAGTGCTCGCACCTTATTGGCAAATTACCGGCTCAGCCATTAATGTGAATTTTGATGATCGCAATGCCATGATTGGGAAAACCTTAGCAGAACGCCTTAATTTAGGTGTTGGAAGTAAATTAACTCTATCTAAAAATGCGGTTGAAAAACATGAATTCACGATAAAAGGTATTGTTGAGGCAGGTGATGCCACTGACAACATGTTAATCGTGAATTTAGAGTTTGCCCAAAATTGGTTGGATAAAGAAGGATTAGCCAATAATGCCTTGCTCAATGTAAAAAATGAACAAGGTAATGTCGCACAATTTGCCCAAGATATTATGCAACATCAACCTGATCTGACTGCCCGACCGATTAGAAAAGTCTCTGCTTCGGAAGGACAGATTTTAGATAAAATTAAGGGTTTGATGGGCTTAATCTCGTTGGTCATTTTGATACTCGCCACTCTTTGTGTGAATACCACGTTGATTGCGATTGTTGGCGAGCGAGCAAAAGAATTTGCACTACAAAAAGCCTTGGGGGCAAAACAGAGCGACATCATTAAACAAATTAGTACCGAGATTCTGATCATTGCACTTTGTGCAATTGTAGCAGGACTGATTCTCGGCTACATCTTGGCTCAATTACTTGGATTAACCGTATTTAAATCTTACATTGATATGCGTCTACCGGTTATTCCAATTACTATCGTCTTATCGTTATTGGTTGCCTTTATTGCGGTGATTGTACCAACCAAACGAGCTTTAAATATCCAAACCGCAAATGTGTTAAAAGGGGAATAAAATGAGTGAATTTGTAATTGAAACGCAACATTTATATAAACGATTCGGGCAAGTCACCGCTTTAGAAGATATTAATATTCAAATTCGCCAAGGTGAATTTATTGCGATAATGGGTGCATCAGGTTCTGGTAAAACCACGCTGATGAATATTCTGACTGGCTTAGATACAGCTAGTGAAGGTAAAGTCATTTTAGATGGTGTCGATGCGGCACAACTAGATGAAATCGGTCGTCAGCGTTTCCGTGCAGAAAAAATTGGTTTAGTCTTTCAACAATTCCATTTAATTCCTTATTTGACCGCACTTGAAAATGTGATGCTGGCTCAGCATTATCACAGTGTGATTGATGAAGCAGCGGCTAAAGCGGTACTCGAACAAGTAGGATTAGGTCATCGTATGGATCACCGTCCAAGCCAACTTTCTGGGGGCGAACAACAACGGGTATGTATTGCTCGGGCATTAGTGAACCAACCTCCTGTTATTTTTGCCGATGAACCTACAGGTAACCTTGACGAAAAAAATGAAGCGCTTGTACTGGATTTACTACAAGAATTAAATCGCCAAGGGAGAACTATTGTGATGGTGACACACAATCCTGAATTAGGTGATTTAACCGATCGAGTTATTTATCTCCATCACGGAAAATTTGTAAAAGAGGAAATCCATGAAAAATAAATTCGTAAAACTACTCGCGATAAGTGCGGTCATTTTAAGCTGTGTTTCTTGTAAAGATGAAGTCGCTGCAATTGGTCAAAAAGCGCCAGATATTGCAGCCTATGATTTACAAGGTAAAGAAGTGAAACTTGATGATTGGAAAGGCACTCGCCTACTAACTTTTTGGTCTGAAACCTGTGGACGATGTGTCGCAGAACTAAAAGAATTTGAAAAATTGGCTGAAGCTAATCCAAATAAAGTTCAGCTTATCGCCATTAATGTGGATGGAGATAAAGTGGATACCAAAGCCGTGGTCGCCAAACGTCAGCTTACGTTACCTGTTATAAAAGACCAATTAAAAATTACAGCGGAACGCTATCAGCTTATCGGCACGCCAACGAGCTTTGTTATCACACCAGAAGGCAATATTCAGGCTAAATATGAAGGTGCAATTCCCGCTGCAGATTTAGATAAATTATTTAAAGGCTAGCCCAAATGCAAAAACGAATTTACTTACTCGCTACTTTTTTACCCGTTTTAAACTTTTTATTTGCAACACCCTCACTTTCTGCCGAAGCTGATTTAGTCAAAGCAGAAAAGGTATATAAACGTTCTTGTGCGACTTGCCATGGAAAACAAGGCGAAAAACCAGCAATGGGTGAATCAAAAATTATTAATCAGCTAAAACCAGAAGAAATTTCAACCGCACTTTCTGAAAGAAAAATGGGGAAAATTATTGGAGCTGGAAATCCAGCTAAACAACGCTTGAGTGATGAAGATATTCGTAACCTAAGTGAATATATTAAAAATTTCAAATAAACTAAATTTTTTTGAACTAATTTAATTTGATGCTGTCGAAGCAACGGTTAATTTAACTAAATATATTTTTATTAAATTTAAATAGAGGATTGTCTATGAACAAACTTATTAAAATCAGCGCAACTGCATTATTTGCATTATTCTTAACTGCTTGTGATAAACCGGCAGATAAACCAGCTCCAGCAAAACCTGAAGCAACTCAACCTGCGCCTGAGGTAAAACAAGAAACGGCGAAACCAGCTGAAGCAACAAAACCAGCTGAAGCAACTCCAACTCAAGAACAAGCTGACTACAACAAATTACTTGAATGGAATGCAAGCCAAGCACAAGCTCAAATGGCAGCACAACAAAAACTTCAATCTGATTTAACTGCTGCGGTTCAAGCAAAAGATGATAAAAAAATTGAAGAAGCAATCAAGACTTTCAATAAAACTGTTGAAGATACTATCGCAAGCTTAGATAAATTAGATGTAACTTCACCTTCAGTGAAAAACATTAAAGATCAAAATAAAGAAGTGCTTGCATTATCAAGCGAATTATTAGTTGATCAATTAAACTTAGCCACTAAAGCACCAACTGAAGAACAAACTAAAGCTTACCAAGCTAAAGTTGAAAAACTCCAAGCAGCAGTAGCTAAATTACAAAAAGACGGTGCTGATTTAGCACAAAAATTTGCACCTGCAGCCCCAGTTGCTCCAGCTACAAAATAATTGAACGTTGAAGATGAAAAAACCTTACTGTAAAAAGTAAGGTTTTTTTATTGCTCTTATTTTAAGATTCTAGCCTTTAACACATCCACAAATCGCTCTGTTGCCCCTTCCCAACGATCTAAATATAACGCAGGCTCAATCAACTCCAATTCATTTAATAAAAATGTACTGTCAATAATCGTTCCATCTACGCGTGCATAGACAGGCATCTCTGGCAATTTATATAAAACATGGCGCGCTGTTTCAATAATATGACGATGAACCTCAACAGGGATAATTTCAACTTTATATTGTGAATTTGCTCGCCATTCATTTTGAGGTGGCTGTCGGCGAATAGCATGACTAAATACACCATTAAAAAAAATCAAGCTGATTTCACCATTTATTGCTACTTCAGGAATAAACGGCTGTAACACAACTTGCTCACCATACAGGGAAAGATCAGGTAATGCTTCACCTTGTTTGAGTTTTGTCACCAAATTACCGCTCTGCCCTACAGCAGGTTTGATGACAAATTCTGGCCAATCTTGGCGTTCAAGTGCGGTCAAAATTTCAGATGTTTTTGTTGAGCAAATAATAGTGGGAATAACATTGATGCCCCAATTCTGCAAATCACATAGATAGCCTTTATGGCTATTCCATAACATTAATTCCGCAGGATTGATGAATGCATTCTTATGTTGTTTAATCCATTGAGTAAATTCATCATAGAAATTTGCATAATCCCATGCTGCTAAAGGCAGAATAAAATGACTTTGTAATGTTTCTTGCCAAGGCAAAAATTGAGTAGGAATACCTTGATTAGAAAGTTGTGTTTGTACAGGGATAAGATTTTGAGGGGCTGAAGGATACGTTTTGCAAGTAGTAATCGTAAGCATAGTAAATAATAACAGATTTAAACATAAAGAAGATGCGCCAATTATTTAACTGGCGCATCGATTTCAATGATTATTTTACTTGAGAAAAATATTTTTCAAGACGACCTTTGTTCGTCATAGATTTTTTCTCGAGGTCTTTCACCACTTTCTCTGCTTGTTCTTTGTTTGGTAAATTATCACCCACTTGAATTACACCATTCATATTCATTGAACGGTGTACTGGGCAAGTATAAACATATACACCTTCTTTATCTAAAGTGATCGTGAGTTCCTGATCTTCTTCAGATTGGAATTTTTGTGCACCTTCAGGAATCGCTTTGCTGTGTACAAAGTGGCTTTTATTTTCTGCACGGAATGTCACCGTATCACCCGGTTGTACTTTTAAATAACCTGGTTCAAAAACCATTGAGCCTTCACTGTTTGAATTCAACATTTTGATGTCATAATGTGCGGCTTGAGCAGCAAAACTTAATCCTAATAATGCTGCAAGTGCGATTTTTTTCATTTTCATTTCCTTCTTAAGAATGTGCTGATTTACGTTGTGGACGAACCACTGGCAAACCTGCGCTACATTGTAATAATTCAACGTTTACACGATATAAACGATTAATGGTTTCGACTTGTAAAACATGATGAGCATCGCCGACACCTTGCACTTTACCTTCACCAAGTAAAATCAACTCATCTGAAAATTGAGCGGCAAGGCTTAAATCATGTAATACCATTATAGTAATCAGATTTTTCTGTTTCGTATAGGTGTAAACTTCTTCTAAGAGATTAAGCTGATGATGCATATCTAACGCACTCACCGGCTCATCCAACATTAAAATCTGTGGTTCACGTAATAAAACCTGGGCAAACATCACCATTTGGCGCTGCCCACCACTGAGATTCAGGATATCACGATGGGCTAAATGACCAATACCTAATTGTGCCATGATACTTGCTGCTTCAGTGAGAAGCTCATCACTTACTCGCATCGTTAGGCTATCCATTCGTCCTAAAAGGACAACTTCAAGTGCGGTCAAGCTTGCATCTACTCGGCTATCTTGAGGCATATAGCCAATTGGTTTACGCCAATCCGCTAATTTCGTCCGTTCTAGCTGTTTGCCTTGATAGGTAATTATTCCTTCATGTGGCAATTCACCAAAAATGGTTTTCAGCATGGAGGATTTTCCCGTGCCGTTTGGTCCTAGTACCGTATAAACTTTACCTTCTTCAAAACGGACATTAATGTGGTCCGCAACGGTGAGATCACCTCGTTTTACCGTAAGACTTTTTAATTCTAACATTATTGTCCCCGCTTGTTATTTAAAATAATCCAAAAGAAGAAAGGCACCCCAATAAACGAGGTAACAATCCCCACCGGGAATAATGCACCAGGGATAATGACTTTGGATAATACCGAAGAAAGGGATAAGAATGCGGCACCGACTAACATTGCGCCCGGTAAGAAGAAACGTTGATCTTCACCAAGCAACATTCGAGCAACATGTGGAGCAACTAAGCCGATAAAGCCAATCACGCCCACGAAACTAATTGCCGTCGCCGTCATCATAGCGACAAGAACTAAAACCTTAATACGTAATACTTGTAAATTGATGCCAAGACTCGCTGCACGATCTTCGCCTAAACGAAGTGCGGTCAATTTCCAAAGCTCTTTTGAAAGTAATGTGACACAAATTGTGGTGACGACAATAATGATGATTAAGCTCTGCCACGTGGCTTTATTTAAACTACCAAATAACCAGAATAGGATTTGTTGCGAGACTTCAGGAGCCGAAATAAATTGCACCAATGAAAGTAAGGATTGGAAAATAAAGAGTAATGCAATCCCTACCAACACGAGCATTTCAGAATTAAAACGACGTTTAGACGCGAACAAGAAAAGAATTCCAGAGGCGAGCATAGTCATGACAAACGCGCCTATTGGTACGGCAACTTGTACGGGCAAACCAAAGCTCCCGAAAGCAATCACAATAGAAGCACCAAAACCAGCCGCAGCAGCCAATCCTAAAGTATAAGGACTCGCCATCGGGTTATTTAATAAGGTTTGGATCTCGGCCCCACCAACAGCCAATGTTGCCCCCACTACAAGCGCCATCAATGCCATGGGTAAACGTAAATTATGCACAATATTGTTTGTCATTTTATCGACTTCACCGATACTGAATAACGCATTCACGACTTCCGACACGGATAGCATCGCGGGGCCTGTCATCACATCAAGGATAAGACTGACCACGCCAATCACAAGAAAAGATAAAATAACAAACCAGCGTTTGCGTTCAAGCTTACGCTGGTTAGCCACAATATCTGCTACAACAGAATTGTTTTTCATTGATTAACGTTTCCCTTATTTAGTTTCAGGGAAAAGATAAATCGTACCTTCCGGTGTTACCGGTAAGTAGTTTTTATAGAAGTTTAAGTAAGTTTGTTGCGGATCTAAATCTTTAAACAGATCAGGATAAGCCGCTTTAGCTACAAACTGAACAGAAGCACTGTCTGATAAAGTACGAGAGTTCGCATGATAGGCTGCATAAACACGATTATTTTTCACTGCCGGTAATTCAGCCCATCCGGCACGATGTTTGAATGCATTTAAACGACGTTCCGCTTCCGCTTTTTCAATACCAAAGCCCATTACCATACCGTCTTGATTTTTCTTCAATTCAGTTTCACGGCCTGTAATAATAATTGCATCCGGTTTCGCGGCTAACACTTTTTCAGCGGCTAATGTACCCCATTTACCGATTTCTGCAGGCGCTACGTTTTCTGCGCCTACAAGGTTAATCATAGAGCCCCACATGCTAGAGAAGAACGTCATCCCTTGTTCAGCTGGACCACCACGACCAAACTCTACATACACTTTCGGTTGTTTTGCTACTTTCGCATTTTTAACCGTCGTTTGAATATGTTCTACGATGTCTTTGTATTCTTTAGCCATTTTCGCGGCACGATCTTTCTGCCCTGTCAATTGACCAATAATTTCTGTTGATTTGATGTGTTTATCTAAGGTTTGAGCGTTGTAATCTAATACAACAATTGGAATACCCGCTTCATTGATAGCATCTAAATCAGATCCTAGCATTTCGTACTGCCAATCTGCTAAGACTAAAAGATCTGGTTTTAATGAAAGCACTTTTTCCACAGAGAACGTGCCTTCTTCTACTTCACCTACATCATCTAATTGATTCAATTTTGGCACCGCTTTGCTGAATAACTCCCAGCTTACAGGTGCCCAAGAAGACCATACTTTCTTAGAAAAACCGACAACGTTATCTAACGCTTTGTCACCACCAACTGCCATATAATCTTGATAGTAGAAACCAAGCACCACACGTTTTGCTGGTAAATCAACGGTGACTTCACGATCAAGTATATCTTTTACTTTCACGGGATCAGCATTGGCAAAACCTGCAGTTAAACCAAGAATAGTGGCAATCGCTAAAGTTGAAAAACGTCTTTTCATAAGAAAAATCTCCTGAGTAAAATCAAATAATTTAAATGATAATAATTATTAATACGAATAATAGCGAAAACGATTGCTAAATTCAACTCAGGCGTTTAATTATTCTTCGTAAGCTTCGTCAGTTAACGTTTTTAAGAATGCTTCTAACGCATTAATCTCTTCATCTGTTAGCGGTTTTGCTTTTAAAACATCAGGATTAATGGTTTGAGCATATTCGGCTTTATCCCACGCTTTCCCTGTTTCAGGATTCACTTTACGATTAGGATTATTGAAACTGTCTTTAAATAGTAAAACGGTTTTTAAATCGCGGAAAACACCGTTATGCATATAAGGCGCAGTGACACCAATGTTACGCAAAGTTGGTACTTTAAATTTACCTTTTTGCTTTTTATCACCTTTCACCATCGGATTATCCAATAGTCCATTATCTACAAAATCTGCAGCTAATTTATTGTGCTTAATTAATTCTTGGTTACTTGGTACGCCAATATTGTAATAACGATAATTCGTAAAGGTTTCTTTTACTGAATTCGCTTCACTTGATTGGTGGCAGTTACTACAATTTGTGCGTGTTTTATCAAAAAATAATGCCTTACCTTCGGCTTCAAGTGCGGTCAATTTTGCTTCACCTTTTAAAGCTCGATCATATTTTGAAGAGAATGGCGCAAATAATTCCTGTTTTTCGAACTCGCCAATGGCTTTTTCCATGATGGCATAAATCTTGTCGGTATCTGCCCAAATGCTTTCACCATAAAGATCCGTAATAGGTTTGTAATAGGTCGGATCTGCTTTTAAACGTTCAACAATGGCTTTTTTGTCCGGCATGCCCATTTCCACAGGGTTTACTGGTGGCCCACCTGCTTGCTCAGCTAAATCTTTCGCTCGACCATCCCAGAACTGTCCGCCTACATAATCTTTAATTTTTTTATCAAAATGAAAATCCGGAGAGAACATCGCATAAAGCGCAGTATTGGCATTGCGATTACCATGAAGATGAGGATTATCCCCTTCTGAGACCATTTGATTTGCAGAATTCTTACGTTGATCCACAAAGGCGGTATCTGGGCTATGGCAAGTCGAACAACTTTGTGTTTTATTAAAAGAAATAGACTTATCAAAAAACAGCACTTCACCCAGTGCTTTATAGTCCAATTCTTTTTTTGCTGCTTGATCAGCCAATGCATAATTACTCTGCATCAAAGGTGCAAACAGTAAAATAGAAAGCCATTTTTTTTGCATCATGTTCTCCAAATATTCAAATTATAGATAAAAAATAATCCAACAAAGCTTTGTTGGATTATAAAAGGAAAATAATTTTCTACAAGCCGGTGGCCATCTTAATGCGATCAGCAAACATACCGATGCTCACGCCGAAGTAATTTGATTTGTTCCAATCTAAAATCGTGCGGTAGTTATTGGAGACTAAGAATGCACGCCCAACTTCTTTATCTGGGCGAACTAGCCAAAGATCGGCTTGCGAAAGCGCGGCAAGTTTATCTTGTTCTTGTTGGCTAAAGCTCGCTAAAGTGACACCTTTAGACTGCCAGTCGCTGAGTGAACGTGCTTTATTCTTCTCAATACCAGAAAGCGATAAATCTAATGGTTGATTTAATGTTACTTCTACACCCCAAGGCAATTTGTTATCCCAACCTACAGTGTGGAGATAATTTGCAATTGAAGCAAACGCATCAAATTGGTTCGTCCAAATGTCCTTCACACCATCATTATTGCCATCTGCTGCATAATTTAAGAATGCACTTGGCATGAATTGGGTTTGCCCCATTGCACCCGCCCAAGAACCTAACATTCTGTGGCGTTGAATATGATCACGTTCTAACATCTTCATCGCATTCACAAATTCTTTGCTAAATAAGGCTTCACGTCTGCCATCAAAGGCTAATGTGGCTAAAGCTGATAGTACATCATAGCTACCTTGATAATAGCCAAAACTACTTTCCATACCCCATAAAGCAAGAATATATTCTTGTTGAACGCCATAGCGTTGGCTTGCTTGTTGTAATGGCGCTTGGACTTCCCAATAACGCTCTTCGGCAATATCCACTTTGTTTTGGGTCAGTACTTTATTCAAATAATTCGTTGTACCGTTTGGATTCGGTAACTGTGGTTGATCCGCATTACGCTGACTTCTCCCCGCTTGAGCACGATCCAAATCCACAGCTTTTTGCATATATTGAATATTATTTTGTGCATTCAATATTGACAACGATACGCCTTCAGCAGCCGCTTTGCCTTTTAAGAACTGTACATAATCATTAAAGTTATCTAAAGTTCTCGGTTTGCTATAAACAGCATTACTGCTTACTGACGGAATACTTTTTGTGGATGACGTGGTTGTTGTCGTATTGCTTGAACAACCCACTAATAAAAGTGCGGTCGATAATGCCGTCATTTTTAACGTTGAGATTAAATTCATTTCTTTTCCTTTTTTAATTATCAAAATATCGCATTATTTGCGTAAAAATTGGTTATAAACAGCTTTCAATAATGAGGTTGGTAATAAGCGAGAACCTGAACGCAAGGCAAAGGTGAATAGGCCAGAAAATAAACCTTGAATACCTAAGCGATGTTTCAATTTAAATAAACGCCATTCTGCTTTCGCTTGGTTTAAACCTCGACGACGCCCTACCATGCCATTGCCCACGCGGGCATAAACTAAAATATCTGGCAAGTTTGCCACTTTTTGTCCTTGTGCTATGAGCTTAATCCACAGGTAATAATCTTCCTGTAAATCTTCATATCCACCACAATTAATGACCGCACTTTTTTGATACGCCACCGTCATGTGATTGAACGGACAACGTTTTTGCGTAAATTTAACGATATCTTGTGCATCAGTCGGTACGTTACGATATGCCACGATGTCTTGAATATTTTCGCCAAACTCAGCAATCTGCCCACCGAAAATAATCGTATCCGGGTGCTGCTCAATAAACGCCACTTGTTTCGCAAAACGTTCTGGCACACAAATATCATCGGTATCCATACGGAATACCCAATCGGGTGAACAATGTTTCAATCCTTCATTGAGTGCTTTACCTAAACCTAAATTTTTTGGCAATTTCACTAAGTTTAAGGGTAATTTTGTTTCGAATTCAGAAACCACGGCTTCCAATTCAGGTGTGACAGCACCATCAAACACCAACACAATCTCATCTGCCGGATGGGTTTGAGCCACTAAACTTTCAAAACATTCTCTTAAATATTGTGGATTTTCCTTAATGTATAAGGACATTAAAACTGAAAATTTCATACTTCTCTATCTAATAAGTTATCTACATAAATCGCTTCAAATTAATTGCCAATTTAGGTGAAATTAAAACCACAAAGGCAATGACTAGCTGCTTAATACTTTTCGTTAATTTAAAAATTTCAAAATAGTAAAAAGCCGCTTTACGGGATAAATTCATAATATGTGGGTAAGCCAACATATATTGTGCGTTGATGGCAAAATTCTTTTCTTGTTCTGCCGTTTTCACATAATGTTCACGGATATAATCAATCGCTTTTTGCGTATTAGTGGTATCTGTTGATACGCTAGAACGCTTGGTATGGAACGTACAATAAGTCAACGGCTCTGCCACTTTGTACGGCTTAAACGTTGGATCTTGTACAAGCTTCAGCAAGAAATCATAATCTTCCAAGGAACGAAGTGCGGTCGATAATCCACCAATTTTTAAAAACAGATCTTTTTTCACCCCAATCATCGGCATACCACCGATTTTATTTGCCAGTAAAATTCGCTCTACGCTAATCTCTTGCGGCTCAATCGGGTTAGTCACATAGCTAAAACCTTCATTCACCATTTCACATTTAGCTGGATGGTAAACAAAGTTAACATCGGTATGCTCGGTAATCACATCAGCTAATTTCTGACATTTATCATTTGCAAAACGATCGTCATCATCAAGGAATAACAACCATTCACTACCGGCATTTCTTGCCCCGATATTACGGCTTTCTGCCGCCCCTTGATTGGTTTCGTTACGAATCACTTTAACTGCAAATGGATATGATTGTGTTACTTCAACGGGTTCTTTTGAGCAATCATCCACAATCACCACATCAAAATTATAGGCGGTCTGCTTGGTTAAACTTTCCAATAAAGCAGGAATTTCTTCTTTGCGATTATAAGAAGGCACGATGATACTAAACATCTTTCGGCTCCTTTTGTTTAAATAAAATAAGCTGTTTTCCGTGAGGGCCGAAAAGCGATAAGAACATCAGCATCACAAACATAATCCCCGGAAAAGCAAAGGTATCGGCTTTGATATTACAGAATGCCAAAATCACAAAGGCAGAAAGAATAAATTTCCAGCTACCATCAAACCAGTTTAAGGCGACTTTGCACACAAAATAGAAGGTAACCGCAAAACACACTAAGGCATAAGACACACCACCGTAAAGGATTTGACGTAGGAAACCGGAATCCGTATGTCCGTAATAGCGCCCTACTTCCAACTGCCCCGTCATATACATCCCATCACCATAAATAAACTGTTTAAGCGTTGGCATAAAGAGGTGGTTTTTCATCAACGTATCCGTTGACGAACTGACAAATCCTGCACCGTGTAATAAATTAATCACAGGCTCTAAAGCATGTGCCACATAAGGATTTTCTGGTAAGAAATAGGCCAATAATAATACTAAAACGGCGAATGCTATTAGGGATGGCACATAACGCCATTTGAAATACACTAAAATGCTCACGACGGATAATAGGAGGAATGTACGTCCTGAAATCAACCCAATACATAGCATAAAAAACACTAAAACACTTGGAAGCGTATTATGTTTAGCGTTGTAAGCCAATAAAAAATGCAACAGCATTAAATAGAACAAACTCAATTGGAAAAAGGCGGTTGCAGTGATGTTATATAAGCGATACTCCTGCTCTGAACCATAAAAACGTGCAGGCAACACCGCATTGGTCGAAAGCAAGAAATCGATCATAAATGATGCGCCCAGTAAGCCAATCACGCCTACGATAAACTGCACCACCACGCCAATTTGCAAATCACGCACCACGTTCTGTTGACCATTTACATTGGCATAGAAGGCATTATAAAGTCCCACACCAAAGATAAATAAAATCAGCTCTTTCACATACATGGTGATGACAGAAAAATCTCGCGTACCGTTAACTAAAAGCGGAATCACGCTAAATGTAATCAGCCCAATGATGACGGCTAAACTATCCACTGGTACAGTGATACCTTGTGGTTTCTGCTTTTTAAAATATTGATAAGCCAATACAACCAATGCCGCTAAACCTGCGACGAATGACATTCGTACAACATGAAACAGCCAAGGATCGTAAAGATAAAAAAGATTAAAAAGTGCGGTCATTTTTACGTTATTTTCCTAAATTCTTTTTCACTGCTAAGATTTTTTTGAGTGGATATTTAATTAATTTCTTCACTAAATTATTAGATTTTGAACCACGAATCGCTTCCAAATTACTCACTAATTGTGGATTTTCAATGGCCACAAGCGGACGAACCACATTGTTATTAATCTGGAATTGGGTTTCAAATAATAAGAAATCATCAGCAAGCCAAAACGGTTTTTCTTGTTCGAGTTGTTTCAAAAATGCACGTGCCGCTGATTTTTTGATTAAGTATGCCACCGTACCTGCAAAATAACTTTTATATGGATAAGCCACGGTGACATCACCAATAGTTTGGCGCAAGAATGAAAAAGTGGTTGGATAATTGATCTCTAATTCCACATTATTAAATTCAGCAATTTTTGACTGCCCGATTAATACAATATCCGCATCACATTTTTCGGTTAAGAGTGCGATTGTTTTTGGTGATAAATTAGCATTAAATAACGCATCATCTTCACAGACTAATGCATAATCATTTTCCGTCACATTTTGATCTTCTACGATCTGACAATAAACCGCTAAATGACTTAATGTGCAACCAATTTCGCCTTTTGTGACGTTGCGTCCATAATGTTGCTCAAACTTCGTTGGATTGAATACTTCTGCCAATTCATCCCACTCTTTTTGCATGGTATTAATCGCTGAAAATACAACGAAATCTGCTGTATCCGGTTGAGCAAAAAACAGCTCACGACGCTGAACATCTTTATCTAGTGAAATCAAATATTTATTCATAATTATCTCAAATTTGGTTTTTGCAGTATTTTGATTACAACAAACGGAAATAGTTGCAAATTATACTAAAGAAATAATCCAATAGCATGGCTTTTAGTACAACTTTAAAAGACCTAAAAAATAACCGCACTTTAAATGCTTAAAGCGCGGTCTATTTTAAATGGATTAATATGTTATTTCTTTCAATTAGAAAATTGCAGTCGCTAAACCCACAACAACACTTAAAGAAAGCACTACAGCTAACATTGCGTAACCAAAATCACTCATTTTAATTTCTCACTTATTTAGTTAAAGATATCCCATTCTAACAATAAAGCGCGTTTTTTCAAAAATTTTTTATAATTTACTTAACCTATTTGGTGACAGTCTTTATAATAGGAAAAATTCTCTAGAGGCAAAATTATGGCAACAATTAAAGATGTCGCAAAAATGGCCGGTGTTTCCACCACCACTGTTTCCCATGTAATTAATAAAACCCGTTTTGTAGCAAAAGAAACCGAAGAGGCGGTGATGCAAGCCATTAAAAGCTTGAAATACTCACCAAGTGCTGTTGCTCGGAGTTTAAAAGTCAATACGACAAAATCCATTGGGATGATTGTTACCACCAGTGAATCCCCTTATTTTGCTGAAATCATTCATGCCGTTGAAGATCATTGTTATCGTCAAGGCTATTCACTTTTTTTGTGTAATACACAAAATGATCCTGAAAAAATTAAAAACCACGTCGAAATGCTTGCCAAAAAACGCGTAGATGGTTTATTGGTCATGTGTTCTGAATACACACAACATTCACTTGATGTGCTTTCTAGTTTCTCGTCTGTGCCGATGGTGGTAATGGATTGGGGCCCAAATGCTGATACCGATATCATTGAAGATAACAGCTTTACGGGCGGTTATATTGCTACTAAGCATTTAATTGATTGTGGTCATAAAGAGATCGGTCTTATTGCGGGTGAATTAGATAAAACGACGGCAAGAACCCGTTACGAAGGCTTTGTAAAAGCCATGAATGAAGCCAATCTACCGATCCATGAAAATTGGATTATGGAAGGTTTCTTCGAACCTGAGGACGGTTATGAGTGTATGAATAAAATTCTTGCACAAGACAGCCTACCTACTGCCGTATTCTGTTGTAATGATGTGATGGCATTAGGCGCAATTTCTGCGATTACGGAAAAAGGCTTGCGTGTGCCTGATGATATCTCGATTATCGGCTATGATAATATTCACTCATCGCGTTTCTATGCACCACCACTCACAACGATTCACCAATCGAAGTCTCGTTTAGGTGCACAAGCGGTTAATCTTTTATTTGAGCGTATTGCCAATAAAGATAACGATAATCACGAAAAACACCGCATTGCTATCCATCCTGAACTCGTCATTCGAAAATCAGTTCGCAACCTTAAATAAACATTAAACTTTTTGAGCGCACTTTAAATTTTATCTAAAAAAGTGCGGTCATTTTTTACTTATTTTAGCCTTTTTTGATTTAATGCAAGTTTTTGACGTATAGCATTTGATCCCGATACATATTTTTGGTTATATCTCCCCTAGTTTTATTTTTTTCTTTATCGGAGTTCATATGACTGATGAGTATCGCACTCTCCGCCATAACATTAATATGTTAGGGCGTTTTCTTGGAGAAACCATTAATGATGCACAAGGCGAAGACATTCTCACCTTAATTGAAAATGTTCGCCAATTATCCAAACAATCTCGAGCTGGCGATAGCCAAGCACGTAAAACATTGTTGGATACCCTTTCCACCATTTCAAATGAAAATATTATTCCTGTTGCACGAGCATTCAGCCATTTCCTTAACTTAACGAATATCGCTGAACAATACCAAACGGTCTCTCGTCAACATAAAGATTTACAATCTTCTAATCGTTCATTAAGTGCTTTATTCCAACGCTTAAAAGCATTAAATACTTCAAAAGAAGAGGTTTACAAAACCGTTGAAAACTTGCTTATTGAGCTTGTATTAACGGCACACCCAACTGAAACCACGCGTCGTTCTTTAGTCCATAAACACGTCGAGATCAATAAATGCTTAAGCAAATTAGAGCACGATGATTTGACGCCTAAAGAACGCAGCATTATTGAACGCCTGTTGCTTCGTTTAATTGCTGAAGCTTGGCATACTAATGAAATCCGTACTGTTCGCCCTACCCCATTCGATGAAGCAAAATGGGGCTTTGCCATGATTGAAAATAGCCTATGGCAAGGGGTACCGGAATTCTTACGTCAACTAAATGAACACGCTCGTGAATTCTTAGGCTACGATTTACCTGTGGGCTTACGTCCTGTCAGAATTTCTTCTTGGATGGGTGGTGACCGTGATGGTAACCCATTTGTTACTTCAAAAATTACTCAACAAGTACTCTATCTTGCTCGTTGGAAAGCGGCGGATTTATTCTTAAATGACATCAAATCCCTTGCCGATGAATTATCCATGGTGAAATGCACACCAGAATTTACCGAAAAATATGGTGAACATTTAGAGCCTTATCGTTTTGTAGTCAAAACGCTTCGTACAAAACTTATCGCCACTCTTGATTACTTTGATGATTGCCTGGCAAATCGTCCGCCACGCGTAAGCCAAGCGGATATCATCATGGAAGATAATCAACTTTGGGAACCGCTCTATGATTGCTATCAATCATTAATGGCGTGTGGCATGCGGATTATCGCTAATGGTTCATTATTAGATATTTTGCATCGTATTCGTTGTTTTGGTGTCACTCTTTCACAAATGGATATCCGTCAAGAAAGTACCCGTCATACAGATGCCATTGCTGAAATTACCCGTTATCTTGGCATTGGCGATTATGCACAATGGAGCGAAGCAGAAAAACAATCTTTCTTAGTACGCGAGTTAAATTCTCGTCGCCCATTAATTCCAACCCATTGGGAACCCTCTGCTGAAACCCAAGAAATTTTAGATACTTGCAAAGTCATTGCCCAACAAAAACAAGGCGTGATTGCTTGCTATATTATTTCTATGGCAAGAAGTGCCTCTGATGTGCTTGCCGTACATTTATTATTAAAAGAAGCGGGGGTGCCTTATCATATTCCTGTCGTGCCACTCTTTGAAACCTTAGATGACTTAGATGCCTCTGAAGGCGTCATGCGTCAATTGTTTAATATTGGTTGGTATCGTGGTGTGATTAATAATCATCAAATGGTGATGATTGGCTATTCTGACTCAGCTAAAGATGCAGGCATGATGGCAGCTTCATGGGCACAATATCGTGCACAAGAAGCGTTAGTTAATTTAACCGAAGAACTGGGTATTGAACTCACTTTATTCCATGGTCGTGGTGGTACAATCGGTCGTGGTGGTGCTCCTGCACATGCAGCATTACTTTCTCAACCTCCACGCTCACTCAAAAATGGTTTACGCGTCACCGAACAAGGGGAAATGATTCGCTTTAAACTCGGTTTACCCGAAGTTGCAGTTGAAACCTTTGACCTTTACGCGAGTGCAATTTTGGAAGCAAACTTACTTCCACCGCCAGAACCAAAAGCAGAATGGCGTACCGTCATGGATGAGCTTTCCGCTACTTCATGCGACATTTACCGTAGTGTTGTTCGTGGTGATAAAGACTTCGTGCCTTATTTCCGCAGTGCCACACCGGAACAAGAACTGTCTAAACTACCACTTGGCTCTCGCCCTGCAAAACGTAATCCAAATGGTGGCGTGGAAAGCTTGCGTGCCATTCCATGGATTTTTGCTTGGATGCAAAACCGCTTAATGCTACCAGCATGGCTTGGTGCGGGTGCGGCAATTCAAAAAATTGTAGATGAAGGCAAAGGTCATATTATTGAAGAAATGTGTAAAGCTTGGCCATTCTTCTCTACTCGTGTGGGGATGTTAGAAATGGTGTTCAGTAAAACCGATACTTGGCTTTCTGAGCAATATGATCATAACTTGGTGAAAAAAGAGCTTTGGTACTTAGGTGAAAATCTGCGTAATCAACTCAATGCAGATATTAAAACTGTGCTTTCGCTTTCTCACAAAGATGAATTAATGGCGGACTTACCGTGGATCGCGGATTCTATTGCATTACGTAATGTTTATACGGATCCGCTCAATCTCCTTCAAGTGGAATTGCTCCGTCGTTTCCGTGAATCACCTGAAAACCCAAGCCCTGATGTCGAACAAGCCTTGATGATTACCATCACTGGTATTGCAGCAGGTATGCGAAATACGGGCTAGTTACAACAAATATAAATAAGTGCGGTCAAAAACAACGATGAATTTGACCGCACTTTTTGTTTTGTGTTTCTTGCGGTATCATACGCGCAATTGACTTAATGAAGGAAAACCCAATGACAACTGATATTCAAAAACTTGATCCCGATGCAGCGATTGATCTTGCTTATGATATTTTCTTAGAAATGGCGGGCGAAAATCTCGATCCGGCTGATATTATGCTATTCAATCTACAATTTGAAGATCGTGGTGCGGTCGAGTTTGTCGAAACTGCCGATGATTGGGAACAAGAAATTGGGGTATTAATCGATCCTGAGGCTTTTGCTGAAGTGTGGGTAGGATTAGTGAATGAGAAAGATGAAATGGATGATGTGTTTGCGAAATTCTTAATTTCACACCGAGAAGAAGATCGTGAATTTCACGTTATTTGGAAAAAATAGCGACGCTTCTCCCTTATATCAATTTACAAACTAAAACCGGTTTAATTTAACATTAAACCGGTTTTTGCTTAACAGATTCGCGGTAAAGGTTCGTTGCGTGGTAAGTCTAATAAACGACTTTGACCGAAAAGACCAACTGCTCGAACTTTGCCATCAGTGGTCACTTCACCAATTACGGCTGCGTTTTCACCTAATGGATGGCTACGAAGTGCGGTTAGAATTTCAGCTGTTTTTTCTTTATCTGCCACAATTACCAATTTGCCTTCATTAGCAAAATTTAATGCATCCAAACCGAGTAATTCGCAAATACCACGTACTTCCTGACGAATTGGTAATACCGTTTCATCAATTTGAATCCCTACTTTCTGTGCCTGTGCAAATTCATGAAGTACTGCATTCACACCACCACGGGTCGCATCGCGTACAGCTTTCACCCCTTCAATTGGACGAATGCAATCAATGAGCGGTGCAAGCACAGCACTATCACTGCGTAAATCCGTTTGAATACCAAGATTTTCCCGTAAATTCAAAATGGTTGCACCATGATCACCTAAAGTACCACTGACAATAATCTGATCACCTGGTTGAATACGATGCACGCCCCAGTCGAGTCCATTTGGTATCACACCAATACCGGCTGTATTGATAAACACTTTATCTATCGCGCCTTTTTGTACTACTTTGGTATCACCGGTTACCACTTGAATACCGGCTGACTGGCAGGCTTTTGCCATAGACTGGATCAATTTTTTTAAAGTTTCTAGTGGTAAGCCTTCCTCCAAAATAAACCCACAGGATAAATATTTTGGGACGGCACCGCATACCGCTACATCGTTAGCGGTACCACATACAGCGAGTTTACCAATGTCGCCACCAGGGAAAAAAATCGGATCAATCACAAAGCTATCGGTAGAAAATGACAATGTTCCACCTAAAGCATTTAACTCTTGTAAAGCAATACGAGCCTGATCTTCGCCCTGTGAAAGTATCGGGTTATCAAATGCCTCGATAAAATAATCGCGGATCAACTCTTGCATTGTGGCACCACCATTTCCGTGTGCCATTGTAATAAAATCAGTCATTGTTTTATTCCCGTCTATATTGATAATAGGCCGCACATGCCCCTTCGGAAGATACCATCAATGCACCATAGGCATTGTCAGGATTACATTTTTTAGCAAATAATGGGCAATCCGCTGGCTTACATTTTCCGATTAATACATCGCCGCAGCGAGAATCAGGATCATCGGCAACTTGATGTGGCTGACAAGCAAAATGCGCTTCTGCATCAAAGCATTGATAATCATCTGTCAGTTCTACGCCTGATTCTGCAATTTCGCCTAATCCACGCCATTCGCTGCTGGCTTTCAAGCGGAACACTTCGCTGATTGCCTGTTGCGCCAACACATTACCATGCTGGTGCACAATGCGTTTATACTGATTTTCCACTTCACTGCGTTTTTCAACAATCTGTGTCACCAACATTAAAATTGCTTGTAGGATATCTAAAGGCTCAAAACCGGTGATCACAAAAGGCTTATGATAGGTGTCACACAATTCCTGATAAGGTTCAGAACCAATCACCATGCTAACATGACCTGGTGCAAGGAAGCCGTCAATTTTGACTTGTCCTTGTGACAATAAGCTGTGTAATGTCGGAATGATGGTAATATTTTGGCATACCACAAAAAAGTTTTTTACCTGCTGTTTTTTAGCTTGTTGCAAGGTAATTGCGGCACTCGGCATAGTTGTTTCAAAACCGAGTGAAAAGAACACCACTTTTTTGTCTGGATTATTCAATGCGATATTCAACGCATCAAGTGGTGAATAAACAATACGAACATCCGCGCCCTGTGCTTTGGCTTCTAATAATGAACCTAAACGTCCACGTACTCGCATGGCATCACCGAAAGTACAGAAAATTACTTCGGGGCGACGAGCAATCTCAATACATACATCAATTCGCCCCATCGGTAATACACACACAGGGCAGCCTGGACCGTGAATAAATTCAATACTTTTGGGTAATAAACGATCCAGCCCAAATTTAAAAATGGTATGAGTATGTCCGCCACAGACCTCCATCAGATATAACGGATTTTCTGGCGTAAAGTGCGGTTGGTTTTCCATTACTTTTTGTAGTCGCTGTAACAAACTTTTAGCCAGTTCAGGATCACGAAATTCATCAACAAACTGCATTTGATGCTCCTATCGTTCTTGCGCTTTTAACCAGTCTAGCCATTGCTGTAACCCTTCTCCACTTTGAGAAGACAACTGGATAACCTCAATTGTTGGATTCACTTGTTTCGCATAAGCAATACATTTTTCCACATCGAAATTTAAGTACGGCAGTAAATCTACTTTGTTTAAAATCATTAATTTCGAAGCCGCAAACATATGTGGATATTTCAGCGGTTTATCTTCGCCTTCTGTCACGGATAAGATCACCACTTTAGCATGCTCGCCTAAATCAAACTCTGATGGGCAGACTAGGTTTCCGACATTTTCAATAAACATCAGACTATTTTCCTGTGGCTGCAATTTCACCAATGCATTACCAATCATTTGTGCATCTAAGTGACAACCTTTGCCCGTATTAACTTGAATCGCCGGCACACCCGTTTGACGAATACGATCTGCATCATTTTCTGTTTGTTGATCCCCTTCGATCACATAACAAGGATAGTCATTTTTTAATGCGTTTAGTGTGGTCGTCAATAAGGTTGTTTTGCCTGAACCAGGACTTGAAACAAGATTAAGTGCCAAAATGTGTTGATTGGCAAAAAAGCGACGATTCATATCGGCTAATTGATTGTTTGCGCCAAGAATATCTTGTTCTACTTTCAGTAATCGTTGCTGGGTTTCTTCTTGTTGTGGAGAGTCTGGCATGCGGAAGGAGGAGTGAGAAAAATTAGGTAGTTTTGTTGCATGTTGCGCATTGGAATCATTATGAACATGCGGTAATTCTCCGATTCTGACTTGGTCTGGATGGCCACAGCCACAGGTTGTACACATAAGTCACCTCAATAATTTTTCGTTTATTCTGTAAATACTTAGAATCTATGGTAATTCACATGCGTTAGAATACCATATTCTCTATCTTAAATATATTCTTTGAAGAGAGATAAATACATACTATCAAGTAGTTAGCGTATTTTATATTCAAAAGATCAGGTTAAATTTGCCAATTTAGACGTCTTGCTATTTTACGGCAATTTCTTTCACTCTAAATTCGGTGCCACTTCGACGTTGTAAACATGCACTGTGACAATGTGGACAGCAATCTTGATAGGCTTCAATCTCAACTTCCTTTTGACATTGCCAGCACCATGCAATCGCAGGTAAATGAATAAAATGTAACTGACAGTTTTCAGCAACGGTATCTTTTCGCATAATTTCAAAGCAAAATTCTACCGCACTTTGCTCGACACAAGACAGCGCCCCAATTTCTAGCCAAATATCTGTCACTTCATGGATTTCATGCTTTTTCTTTTGTTGATCAATAATTTCCATAATATTCTGACAGAGAGACATCTCATGCATGATTTTCTCCTTAAAATAAAAAAGCAGTCTGTTCCAATTCTACTCTTTTTTGATATTTATTTTCAGCGTTTCTGTGTTTCGTTGTTCGATATTTAAACGTTGTTTGAAAAATTTTTACTGGTACCCGTACAAGAAATCATTTTAGCGGCACAAAATTAATGCCGCTATGTTGCAATAAAGTATTCATTAAATCATTGTTTTGTTCAAATTGGCTACATTTGCCTTTGAGCTGAATTAAGCGAATTCTCAAGTGAGCCAATTCATGAATCCGTTTTGATACTTCTCGAATATGTCGATCTAGCAGCTCATTAATTTCTCTTTCTTGCTCTTGAGTGGCACATTGAGGATTGAGCAACATTTTGATTTCTTTCAGTGAAATATCCAAACTGCGGCAATAGCAAATAAAAGAAAGTTGTTTCAAATGCTCTTCCGTATAAACGCGAAAATTACCAATTGTTCGCTTGGCGGGTTCGATCAATCCTTGTTTTTCATAGAAACGTACGGCTTCCACCGTACAGCCAACAATATTGGCTAGCTGACCAATTTTCATTTTTAATTAAATTATCCTTGACTCTGAAGTTACTTCATATTTTATACTTTACCACAGTGTTCACATGTTAGAAAAGGAGAACTTCCATGAAAAAAACAGCATTACTTATCACTGCACTATTCGGTGCATCACTCGCTAATGCGCATAATGTTTGGTTGGAGCCTGTTAAGGATGCAAAAGGGCAATATGTGGTTAAATTTGGTCATGAGGAAACTGAAACCTATCCTCAAAGCAAATTAAAAGCGGTACGCCTACTTTATGCTAAAGGCCAATTGCAAAATGCCACAGTAAACTTTAAAGAAGGCGAAGCACACTTTGCCGCACCAGATGCAGCCATCGCATTTATTCGCTTTGATAATGGTGTTTGGTCAAAATTGCCAAGCGGTAAATACGTAGAAAAAACCAAACAACAAGCACCTGATGCTGTACTTAGTGTTAATCCAGTCAAATTCGGCAAAGCAATTTTACACTGGGATGCTCAAGCAAATAAATCACACAACATGGATTATGAATTGATCCCACAAAGTGAACCGAAAGCGGGACAACCTGTGGACATTCTTGTGTTAGTCAAAGGTAAACCTGTGCAAGGCATCAAAGTGGGTTTAGGCGAAGATCACCCATTCAACTTAACCAATGAAAAAGGTATTGCACAATTCACCCCTAAAGCGGGCTATAACAAAGTCTGGGCTGAATTTGATGAGCCGGTTAAAGACAATCCTGACTATAACAAACGTAGTGTTGAATATATGCTCACTTTTGATGCGAAATAATGAAAAAAGTTGTATTTTTAACCGCACTTTTCACCTGGCTGT
Source organism: Haemophilus sp. (assembly GCA_019423005.1). Taxonomy (GTDB): domain Bacteria; phylum Pseudomonadota; class Gammaproteobacteria; order Enterobacterales; family Pasteurellaceae; genus Haemophilus_D. The sequence goes on along the minus strand of JAHZCF010000088.1, from coordinate 3,716 downwards.
GTGCACCATCAGCATTGGCTCATAGTTTGCATGTTTTTGCACAATATGATGGACACACAGTCTCTGGCAAAGCCTATTATTCCGATATGACCCCAGCGGCAGAAACCTATATGGAAATTTTGCAAGCTGGTCAGGACTCCCCTCTATTGGAAGGCAAAACGGATCGCGATGGGCAATTTGCCTATCCGATCAATACCACTGCCGAAGGTGCCATTAAAGTAGTGATAGAAGGTGAAGAAGGACATCGAGCCTCAATTGTTGCCAACAGAGTATCTGCACAAGCTACTAATAATAGTGACAATGCATTGATGTTGGTCCGCGAAGATATTTCTAAATTAAAAGACAAAATTTACCTGCACGATATTATTGGTGGTATCGGTTATATTGTTGGTATTTTTGGCTTATGGGCATTGATTAGAGCCTCAAAAATGACGCGTGCGTCGCAATCTAAGGAAAGATAATATGCATTTATCGGAAGGTGTGTTGCATACCCCCGTATTGCTTGGAGGTGCAGCTGTCGCATTAGTCTGCGTAATGATTGGCCTGAAACGCCTCAATTCGCAGCAATTGCCGCTAACGGCATTGTTTGCCGCTGCCTTTTTTGTTGCCGGTACCATTCATGTACCAGTTGGCATTGGCAGCGTGCATCTCATCTTAAACGGCATGGCCGGTCTATTTCTTGGTTGGGCGGTATTCCCTGCCTTTTTAATCGCATTGGTATTACAAGTCTTGCTCTTTTCCTTCGGTGGATTTGCCGTGCTTGGTGTCAATTTATGTGTGATGGCATTGCCTGCCCTTCTTGTACATTGGCTATTTGCAAAAAGACTTGAAAATGACAATTCCCGTCGCACTCAAATTACTGCCGGTATTGGTGCTGGCGTGATCGGCGTTGGCGGTTCAGCCTTGCTTGCCTCTCTTGTCTTAGCATTAGATGGTGGTAAAGCCTACAGCGATCTGATCATGTTACTGGTGATATCACATATCCCTGTATTTATTATCGACAGTATCGTCAGTGTTGGTGTGGTCTTATTGTTAAACAAAATGTATCCAACAGCGCTCAGTGTGGTGAAATGAATTTTCTTGCTATTTTCCAACCGCACTTACGATTAATTTATGTGTTTTTGTGTGGACTTATCGTCAGCACAATGACACATATTTCAACGCTTGTTATCCTCAATCTTGTGGTACTCAGTGGATTATTTATTGCGCTAATACGCTATCGAAAATCCCTTGCCGGTTATTTTAAATATTGGCTAAAACTAAATTTCTTCACTTTGCTTGTTTGGTTAACCTTAAGCTGGAAAATCACCGAACAAAGTTTAGCATTAAATCTAATAGGGATTCAGCTTGCACTGCTCATCACACTACGTTTCAATTTGATTTTAAGTCTAACTCGACTCTTGTTAATTGATATGAACGAGAGCCTTTTATTGCAAGCATTGTGCCGTTTGCCATTACCTGAAAAACTACTTCACCTATTTGTTCTCACTGTGCGCTATATTTCAGTGTTCAGTGAAGTACATAAAAAGATGGATATGGCAATGCGAGCACGTGGCTACCAGCCAAAACTTAATGGCAGAACCTTATTTATCGCGGCGCAGAGTGTCGCCCTATTATTAATTCATGCACTCGTTAAAGCAGAAAAAACAGAAATGGCGCTAAAAGCTCGTGGCTTTCAGCTGCATGATGTGAAAAAAACACAGGATAAATCTTGATGAACGTCCTCGAAGTCAAACAATTACAGATCATGCGCGAGCAACGCGTGATTATTGATAACCTTTCTTTTGAACTCCCTGAAGGCCATCGCCTTTTTTTACAAGGTGATATTGGTTGTGGGAAATCGACATTACTACATTGCTTATTAGGTTTTATACCTTACCAACAAGGAGAAATTCGCTGGTTCGGTAATGTATGTAGACAAGAAAAAGATTTTGTACCACTACGTGGAAAGGTAGGCATCTGTTTCCAATATGCTGGCGATCAACTTTTCGGCCCAACTGTACTTGATGATGTGGCCTTTGGTCCTCTCAATCAAGGATTGAACAGAGATGAAGCCTATCAAATTGCATTACAACAGTTGGAGCGTCTAAATATTGTTGGATTAAAAGATCGCTCTGTGAATACCTTATCTGGTGGTGAACAGAATTTTACTGCGCTAGCCGGCGTACTGGCGATGCAGCCAAAAGTATTATTACTTGATGAGCCAACGAATGGACTCGATGTAAAAAATATCGCCAAACTGACCGCACTTTTACGCGAATTACAGTTGCCAATGCTTATTGCTTCACATGATTTACACTTTAGTGAAACACTTGCGGATTCCTGTTTATCTTTAGCTACGGATAACGATGACTAAATGCGTTCATCATGCGTAAGAAATAATTCAATAAAAAACGGGCGAACCATTTAAGTTCGCCCGTCATTCATTTATGACACTAATCAAGCCACAAGTGCGGTTTCTTTTAAGCGATTTTTTAATTTCGCGTATTCAGTTACCACATAGCGTTCAGCCCAGGCTTGGTCTTCGATTTTATCAATACGAACCGCGCTATATTTGTATTCCGGCGTTCTTGAACCCGGGTTCAAATGTTCAGCGGTTAATTCGTTACATTTACCGATCCACCATTGGTAGGTCATATAACAAGCGCCTTTGTTAGTACGCGTGCTCACATCTGCGCGAGAAATAACTTTACCACGTGATGAGGCAATCCAAACCAAATCGTTGTTTTTAATGCCTAATTCTTTGGCATCTTGATCGTTCATTTGTACGAATCCCGGCTCATCTGCAAGTGCAGCTAGAGCGCGGCAGTTACCTGTCATTGAACGGCAAGAATAGTGACCGACTTCACGCACGGTAGAAAGTACCAATGGGAACTCTTCAGAAAGATCTTCCATTGGTGGCTCCCAATCACAAGCGAAGAACTCAGCTTTGCCGTTAGGACGGTCGAAGATTTGGCCTTTATACAAGTATGTTGTGCCTTGATCTTCAGGGCCTTCATCAGTACATGGCCATTGGATATAACCCAAGCCTTCCATTTTTTCGTAAGTTGCCCCTTTGTAAATTGGACAAAGCGAACGAAGTTCATCCCAAATTTCTTTGGTATTGTTATAGTGCATTGGGTAGCCCATTGCTGTAGCAAGTTCGCTAATGATTACCCAGTCATCCTTGACGTCGCCGGTTGGTTCAACGGCTTTATAGAAACGTTGGAAACCACGGTCAGCAGCACTATATACACCTTCATGTTCAGCACAAGAAGTCGCAGGTAATAAAATATCTGCTTCTGCGGCTGTTTGAGTCATGAAAATATCTTGAACGATAAGAAGTTCAACTTTCTCGAAGGCTTTTTTAACAGCATTAATATCAGGCTCAGTTTGTAATGTATCTTCACCCATGATATAGAATGCTTTAATTTTATCTTCCATGATCGCTTCAGGTACTTCACTCAACGGTACACCTGGTTTGCTTGGAATAGACGGTACGCCCCAAGCTTTCGCAAATTTTGCATTAATTTCCGGGTCAGCAAAACTTTGATAGCCCGGTAATGTGTTGAATAACGCACCCATATCGCACGCACCCTGTACGTTGTTTTGACCACGCACTGGGTTTACACCAACATTTGGTTTACCTAAGTTACCGGTAAGCATTGCCAAGCTTGCTAACGCACGTACGGTTTCTACACCTTGACGGAATTGGCAAACGCCCATACCCCATAAGA
>JAHZCF010000087.1 GCA_019423005.1 Haemophilus sp. | reverse complement strand
CTTACTACTTGAAATTCCAAAACCGTCGTCCAGACTACATCAAAGAATTCTGGAACGTCGTAAACTGGGATTTCGTTGCGGAGCGTTTAGCTAAAAAATTAGCAGATTGCGGATGTGCAGCTAAATAATCCTTTTCCAAATATATAAAAAATCGCCTATTTTTAGGCGATTTTTTTATTGGTTAAATCCAACGTCTGACTTTTTTCTTATAAGCCAAATAAGACTCACCAAACTTCTTCTCTAGCCAGTATTCTTCAGGTTTTATTTGCGATTGTGTGATGAGATAAATAAACAGAAAAATACCTAAAAAACTGACCGCACTTTGCAAATAAAACGCCCATGCCACTAGCAAGCCCGCTAAGCTTAAATACATGGGGTTACGGCTAAAATGATAAATACCATTTACCACAAACACGTCACTTTTTTCTAAGTGAATTGGATTGATATTTGCTTTACTTTTATAGAATTGCCAAAGGCTGAAAAAAGCAATAGCAGAAGAAACCGATACAATCAAATAAACTACTAATACATTGATTTCGAACGGATAAGGATTAGGCAAATATGCCATGATAAGTGCACAGTCAATAAAAATGACGGGTGGCGGCAAAATAGGTTTCTGAATCATAAGATCAAAAATCCAATAAAAAAGCCCGAGTAATTCGGGCTAAATTAGAATATTACAGATTATTTAATTTCATCTGCGCCATTTGTTTTTCTAACGGGTTACCGCTTTTTTGTGCATTCTCAAAGCTTGCTTTAGCACCATTCACATTGCCTTTTGCGACTTGAATATCGCCCGCCAAAAGATCTTTACGTGCACTAAAGCCTTGGCTTTTCACTTGATTTAGACTTGCTAATGCTGCATCAAATTGACCTTGTTGGAATTGCACGGCAGACAAACGAAGCGCTGCAAGAGAAGTTAAGATATCATCTTGTGATTGAGCAATCGCTTGTTTTAAGCTATTTTCAGCAGAGGCGTAATCTTGTTTTGCAACAAAACCTTTTGCTTCATCTAATAAGCTAAATACCGCATAGCTGGTTTTATCATGCGCTTTCACAAATTCAGCCACTTTAGCTTGTTGTGCTGCGGCATCTTTATTTGTGGTATAAACTAACGCATCATATTCAGCAGACGCTTGCATAATTTGATTAGCTTGATAAGACTGCCAATAACGCCACCCCAACATCCCGCCTACGCCAAGAATAAAAGCGGCAATAATAGCTTTGCCATTGTCTTTCCACCACTCTTTTAACTGATTCAGTTCTTGTTCTTCTTCAATGGTATATGCCATTTTCCTATCCTTCTAAAATTAAAATTGGGCTTTCACGTGTTCAATTAAATTGTCCACATCAATGGTTTGCTGTTCTGCTGCGCCAAGTAAGTGTTTTACCACAACTTGATTATTTTGCACTTCGCTTTCGCCAAGCACAAGTGCTAGAGTCGCACCAGACTTATCTGCGCGTCTAAATTGTTTTTTAAAATTACCGCCACTACAATGCAACATGGTGCTTAAGTGCGGTAATTCTGAGTGAAGTTTTTCAGCGAGTTGGAATGCGGCTAATGTAGTACCTTCACCTTGATAAACAACGTAAATATCTACCGCACTTTTTACCGGAATCGATTTATTCACTTCTTGAACGAGTAGCACTAAACGCTCTAATCCCATTGCGAAACCGACACCACTTGTTGCGTGGCCACCAAGTTGTTCAACTAAGCCGTCATAGCGTCCACCACCACATACAGTACCTTGCGCACCTAATGCTGATGTTACCCATTCAAATACGGTTTTATTATAATAGTCTAAACCACGTACCAATTTTGGATTAATTTCATATTGAATACCAACCGCATCTAATAGACCGCATAACTGCGCAAAATGCTCGCGACTTTCATCATCTAAATAATCCAATAATTTTGGCGCGCCGTCCAATACGTCTTGTAATGTTTGATTTTTAGTATCCAAAATACGTAATGGATTTTTTACAAGACGTTCTTTCTCTTCTTCGCTCATTAAATTTTGGTGATTTTCTAAAAAAGCCACTAATGCAGAACGATAGTTTGCACGTGCTTCTAATGAACCAATCGAATTTAATTGAAGAGAAACATGTTGATCAATACCTAATGCTTTCCACAAACGAGCCGTTAAAATAATTAGCTCCGCATCAATTTCAGGGGTTGCGATACCGAATACTTCTACACCTGCTTGATGAAATTGACGGTAACGACCTTTTTGTGGACGCTCATGGCGGAACATTGGTCCCATATACCATAAACGTTGTTCATTGTTGTAAATCCAACCGTGTTCAATCGCAGCACGCACACATCCTGCTGTACCTTCTGGGCGAAGTGTTAATTGCTCATCATTATCCCAGAATGTGTACATTTCTTTTGAGACAACATCTGTGACTTCACCAATTGCACGAGCAAATAATGGCGTACTTTCCACGATTGGCATACGCACTTCTGAATAGCCGTAGCTGCTTAAAATTTGGCGAACCTGTCCTTCAATCCATTGCCAAAGTGGAGATTCAGTTGGGGAACAGTCATTCATCCCACGAATTGCTTGAATATTTTTTGCCACGAGTTTTCCTTAAATAATTCGATTTTTTGGATCTTGTTGTGCAACTTTGGCACGAATTTTTGCTTCTAATTGGTCAATAATCGCGTCGTTGTCAAAACGTTCTTTTTGACGCTCACCATCTAAATAATAGCCACTTTTCTTATTACCACCGGTCACGCCAAGGTCAGACACTAATGCTTCACCTGGACCGTTTACCACACAACCAATAATAGACACATCCATTGGGGTGATAATATCTTCTAAACGTTGTTCCAGTGCATTCACCGTGCCGATCACATCAAACTCTTGACGAGAGCAAGTTGGGCAAGCAATAAAGTTAATCCCGCGAGAACGAATACGTAACGATTTTAAAATATCAAAACCAACTTTGATTTCTTCTACAGGATCGGCGGCTAAAGAGACACGCAAGGTATCACCAATGCCTTCTGCTAACAACATCCCTAAACCAATTGCTGACTTCACAGAGCCCGCACGTGCGCCACCTGCTTCCGTAATACCTAAATGCAACGGCTGTTTAATGGCTTTTGCCAGTAAACGGTAAGATTCCACCGCAAGGAAAACATCGGATGCTTTTACACTCACTTTAAATTGATCAAAGTTTAAACGATCCAAGATCTCAACGTGGCGTAACGCTGATTCTAATAAGGCTTCTGGTGTTGGCTCACCAAATTTCTCTTGGATATCTTTTTCTAATGAGCCTGCATTAACACCAATACGGATCGGGATATTTTTATCACGTGCGCAATCCACCACAGCTCGAATACGATCTTCACGACCAATATTGCCCGGATTAATACGTAAGCAATCCACCCCATATTCAGCCACTTTTAACGCAATACGATAGTCAAAATGAATATCGGCCACTAATGGCACATTCACTTGCTGTTTAATGATTTTAAACGCTTCGGCGGCATCCATGGTAGGTACAGAAACACGCACGATATCTGCGCCGACACGTTCCAACGATTTAATCTGTGCAACGGTCGCCTCAACATCAGTTGTGCGAGTATTTGTCATGGATTGCACGGCAATCGGTGCATCACCACCGATTGGTACATTGCCCACATAAATTTTTGTCGATTCACGACGTTTGATAGTAGGTTTTACTGCTGACATTCTTTCGTAAATTATTCGTTAAGGTTTTGGTAATTTAAATTTAGCCACACGGCCATCAACTGTAAGCGGATACGCTTCGCCTTTATAAGTAATGCGAACGTTACCCGGCGCGCCGATAATCAATGCATAGTCATTACCATTAAAGGTTAAAACTTCGCCTTGTTTATATTCTTTTTGCGCTAATACTTTACGGTTTTGGTCTTTCACACTAATCCAGCTTGAATTCTTCGTGATCTCAATAACGAGATCGCCTTTCGCTGTAGTTGGTGCTTCAGAAATAGCGGGGTTTTCAACCGCACTTTGTGTATCTGGCACAGTTTGCTCTGTTGTTGGTTCTGTGTTAGGTAACGTTTGTTCCACAACAGGTGCTTGAGTTTGTCCAATAGTAGGTGCTGAAGTTGCAGCGGTTGAAACTTCTGCATTTACTGGTTGAGCTTGATTTTCTTGAGTCGTTGAAACAGCGGGTTCAGCAGCATTATTTGTTTTTTCTACTACAGACGTAGTTTCATTGCTTGACACCGCAGGCTGAGTATTTACTGTTACTGGAATTTCATTCGAATGAGTAACTGGTACCTCTGCTGTTTTTTCTTTTTCAACGTAGGTTTGCACTAAATTATCACGTTCTTCGTTTGATTTTTGATAATTTTGCCACCACCATAAGCCAGTCATTCCAACAGCAGCGAGTAAAATAATTGTTGTGAGTGTGCCTACCCAACGGCTGTGAGAAGAATATTGGTTAACTGAACGAGTCGCACGTGTATTTTTACTTAAATCATTTTTGTATGCTTCACCAAAGGTCAAATGCGCCCATTCGCTCTCAGGAATACGTAAAAATTTCGTATAACTACGAACATATCCTTTCATAAAAGTTGATGGCACATTTTTTTGGACAAATTCATTATTTTCTAATTTTTCCAAAATACTTGGGCGCAAAGAAATCGCCTTTGCCGCATCTTCCAGAGAAAGATTTAACGCTTCGCGAGCTTGACGAAGTTTATCCCCAAAGGAGATGTCTGTTTTTTCGGTTTGTTCAAGGATTGTATTCATAGGTATAAAATAAAGAAATAGCAATAAAAAACTAAATGCTAAATTCTAAAGTCGAAAGGGGCTTTTGGCAATGATTATTTGAGTGAACGGAGCTTTTCCGCTCTAGAAGGATCAACTTGACGCAATTTATCCAATGCCTGTTGATAAACATCGGTTTGTTTTCCAGCAAAAGCACAAAGCGCTATGTTTTCGTAAGTATCCGCTTGATGATAATAATTTGGTGCAGCGAGGGCCGCATTAAATTGTGAATAAGCTTGTTCAAACTCACCTTGCCCACAGAGAAATGCACCAAAGTTGTTATACACATCGCCTTGCTTATCATCTAACTTAATCGCCTGTAAATAAGCTTGCTTCGCTTTTTCCGTATCGCCTTGTAATTGATAAAAATGCGCAAGTGCCGAGTGCACAAGATAATAGTGGTCATCATGTTCAAAGGCTTTATCTAAATTCAGTTTTGCTTGAACAAAATCCTCTTGTTGCAGATAGCCTAATGCTAATTCAACTCGGGCTTTTGCTGCTTGTTGTTTATTAAAATCAACAGAAGACTGAGAAACACAAGCAGAAAAAACAAAAGGAAAAATGACCGCACTTAGAATGTTAATTGGGATTAATTTCATCTTATCACTCCTCTATCTTATCACTCTTCTCCAGGCCATTTTCCCTTTACAAGTATTGCTATATTTAGCTTAGTTAACAGCTTTTACGTCAATACCTTCACCAAACTTACGTTTCATTGCTGTACGTTTGGTTCGGTCAATTACATCCCCCGCCAGCTGACCACAAGCAGCATCAATATCATCTCCGCGGGTTTTGCGTACAATCACCGTAAAGCCATATTCCATTAAGGTTTTTTGGAAGCGATCAACACGGCTATTTGAGCTTTTACCATAAGGCGCCTCTGGGAACGGGTTCCATGGAATCAAATTGATTTTACACGGTGTATTTTTCAACACTTTGGCTAATTGATGCGCATGCTCTGTACCATCATTCACGTGATCTAATAACACATATTCAATTGTCACTTTGCCATGGTTAGCATTCGATACTTCTAAGTATCTGTGCACTGAATCCATCAACATTTTGATGTTATATTTTTTATTGATCGGCATAATTTCATCACGCAATTCATCGTTCGGTGCGTGAAGTGAAATTGCTAATGCCACATCAATCTTATCGCGCAACATATCGAGTGCAGGCACGACACCTGAAGTGGATAAAGTCACGCGTCGTTTAGATAATCCATACGCAAAATCATCCAGCATAATTTCCATCGCAGGTACAACATTAGCCACATTCAGTAATGGCTCACCCATGCCCATCATCACCACATTAGTAATAGGACGTACACCTGTCACACCAAAGTTACCGATAATTTTTGAGGCGCGCCAAACTTGACCAATAATTTCAGACACCGTTAAATTACGGTTAAATCCTTGTTGTGCGGTTGAACAGAAGGTACAAGCTAAGGCACAACCTACTTGAGAGGAGACACAAAGCGTTGCACGATCCGCCTCTGGAATATAGACTGTTTCAACTTGCTGTTCACCAACCTGCATCGCCCATTTGATGGTGCCATCTGCAGAACGTTGTTCAACTGCCACTTCTGGTGCTTTAATTTCCGCGACCGCTTTTAATTTTTCTCGTAATTTCTTATTAATATTGGTCATATTGTCGAAGTTATCTTCGCCAAAATGATAAATCCATTTCACTAATTGATCCGCACGAAATGGTTTCTCGCCTAATTCTGCAAAAAACTCACGCATCTGCTGACGCGTTAAATCCATTAAATTAATCTTTTTGGTATTCGTTTCAGATAAAAGGGGTTGTTCTAACATAAAGCCTCGTTATTACACATTACGGCGATGATGCTACTCAGAATTGAGCAACAAAAAATTCGCATATTAAAAATGAGCCGAGATTTTACAGATTTACCGACAGATAAGCTAGCAGATTTGAAAAACAACAAAAATTTTGACCGCACTTCTTTGCGATCAGCGTCGCAAAAATCAAAAAAATGAAAGAAAAAAGTGCAGTTAAAAAACTTCAAATTTTTTCTCTTTCACACATCCCAAAGCCCTACAAAAACTGATAGAATGTGCACTTCGTTTTATTCTCTGAGTTAGCTATATTGAAGATATGTTAAAAAAAGTTCTTTCTGTATTGTGTTTAGTGCCTGCAGTCGCAACGGCACAATCTTATATTGTGTATGATTTCACTCATGATAGAGTGTTAGAAAGTAGCTCACCCAATCATGTGCAACCCATCGCCTCTGTCACCAAATTAATGACGGCGAATGTGTTTCTTGAAAATAATCGAAATGCAAACTGTACTGCATCGATTACTGACGATGATTACGATTACATCAAAGGCACTCATACAAAATTACCTAAATATACGCCGATTTCTTGTAATGAATTGTTAAAAGCAATGCTCGTTCATTCTGATAACTATGCTGCTCATGCACTTTCTCGTTCTGCAGGCATGAGCCGCTTACAATTCATCCAAAAAATGAATGAAAAAGCTCGAGAATTAGGCATGCGCTCTACTCGCTTTTCAGATAGCTCAGGTTTATCTGATAGCAACATTTCAAGTGCAATGGATTTGGTTAAACTAGCCAAATACTCACTCAACAAAACTCAAATTAAAAACCTTTCTAATATGCCGAATGCCTTCATTCAAGCAGGAGGACGTAGTGTTTTCGTCAAAAATACCAATAAATTAGTGCGTGAAGAAGTTTTCGATGCGGCAGTTAATAAAACCGGCTATATCCGTGAATCTGGCTATAATTTAGTCTTCGTAAACAAAAATCCATGTAATCACTCGACTATCGGCGTGATTAGTTTAAATAACCATTCATCTGCATTTCGTAGCAACTTTACGAAAGGAAAACTGGAACAATATGGTTGTACTGCTGGACGTAGCATGCAAAACTTTACCGTTGATGAAGCCCAATATGAAGAAGGCTATGATGAAGCGGGTATGGAGCGCCTGATCCAACAAGTTGGTGGTTAATCATTTCAAAAAAGAGCGGTCAATTTTTCACAAAATTTTCCGCTTTTTAATTTTAATTGCCTATGGATTTGATAATTATTTTCATTTGAAAATCTTATAAAAAATGGTATTATTCTGTAGAATGCTAATCAATCATTATTTTTAAGGAGATCTCATGAAGCATTTATTTAAAAGCCTATCTGTTATCGCTCTAGGTTTGGCTGCTTTACAAGCCGAAGCGAAATTTAAAGTGGTAACCACATTTACTGTTATTCAGGATATCGCACAAAATGTTGCCGGCGATGCTGCGACAGTGGAATCTATTACCAAACCTGGTGCAGAAATTCACGAGTATGAACCGACCCCTAAAGATATTGTAAAAGCTCAATCTGCTGATTTAATTTTATGGAACGGATTAAATTTAGAGCGTTGGTTTGAGCGTTTCTTCCAAAATATCAAAGAAAAACCAGCCGTTGTTGTGACTGAAGGCATCACACCACTTTCTATTTATGAAGGCCCTTATAAAGATGCCCCTAACCCACACGCTTGGATGTCACCATCTAATGCATTGATTTATGTCGAAAATATTAAAAATGCATTAGTTAAATACGATCCGCAAAATGCTGATACTTATCAAAAAAATGCAGCGACGTATGCAGAAAAAATCAAACAACTCGATAAACCTTTACGTGAAAAACTCGCACAAATTCCTGCAGATCAACGTTGGTTAGTGACCAGTGAAGGGGCCTTTAGTTATTTAGCGAAAGATTACGATCTCAAAGAAGGCTATTTATGGCCAATTAACGCTGAACAACAAGGTACGCCTCAACAAGTGCGTAAACTTATCGATTTAGTGAAAAAAAATCACATTCCAGTGGTATTTAGTGAAAGTACTGTGTCAGCCAAACCTGCTCAACAGGTAGCAAAAGAAAGTGGAGCCAAATACGGTGGCGTGCTTTATGTCGATTCCCTTTCTGCTGCTGATGGCCCTGTACCGACTTATATCGATTTGCTCAATGTCACTGTATCTACCATTGTGAAAGGATTTGAAAAATAATGACCACACTTTCCGCTTCTATTTCCGTTAATGATGTAACCGTGCGTTACAACAACGGGCATACTGCAATTTATGATGTTTCTTTCGAATTACAGGGGGGAACCATCTGTGCCCTTGTCGGCGTAAATGGAAGCGGAAAATCAACGTTATTTAAAAGCATCATGGGATTAATCAAACCACAACAAGGCAACATAACGATTTGTGGTTTGCCAATTAATCGGGCGTTGAAACAAAATTTGATTGCCTATGTGCCGCAAGCGGAAGAAGTTGATTGGCAATTTCCTGTCTCTGTTTATGATGTTGTCATGATGGGACGCTACGGCTACATGAATTTCCTACGTATTCCAAAGGCTGAAGACAAACAAAAAGTGCTTGAAGCGATGCAACGAGTAAACATCGAGCATTTAGCTGAACGGCAAATCGGCGAACTTTCTGGTGGGCAGAAAAAACGTGTATTTTTAGCTCGAGCATTAGCACAACAAAGTAAGATTATCTTACTCGATGAGCCTTTTACGGGTGTGGATGTTAAAACTGAAAATGCCATTGTGGAACTTCTTCGCCAATTACGTGCTGAAGGACACTTAATTTTAGTTTCTACCCATAATTTAGGCTCTGTACCAGACTTCTGTGATCAAGTGGTGATGATTAACCGTACTGTGATTACAGCCGGTAAAACGGAAGATACATTCAATCAACATAATTTGGAAAAAGTCTTTGGTGGTGTATTACGACACATCAAATTATTGGGTGAAGATCTGCATAATGATGAAGATAAACGTGCTGTCACCGTGCTTACGGATGATGAACGTCCTGTTGTCTTCTATGGTGAAACCAAAAATGATCCGCCTGCAACGGCTGTAAAATCCTGTCGTCTGCCTCCGTCTGACAAGGAATAAGTCATGCTTGAATATTTACTGGAACCTTTCTCCTATGAATATATGCAAAAAGCCATGTGGATAAGTGCCGCAGTCGGGGGCATTTGTGCCTTTCTTTCTGCCTATTTAATGTTGAAAGGTTGGTCATTAATTGGTGATGCGCTTTCTCATTCCGTAGTTCCGGGTGTGGCAATTGCTTATGCCTTTTCACTCCCCTATGCTTTAGGTGCTTTTTTTGCCGGAATTTTGGCCGCACTTTCCATTTTATGGATCAAATCCATTTCTAAACTCAAAGAAGATGCCGTTATCGGCTTTATTTTCAGTACATTCTTTGCCTTAGGTTTACTGATTATTTCTCTGAATCCAACTTCAATAAATGTGCAAAATATTATTCTTGGTAATATCCTCGGGATTGCCGATGAAGATATTTATCAAGTAGCCATCATTATGTTGATTTGCTTGGTCTTATTGCTTATTTTTTGGAAGGATCTTTTACTGATTTTCTTTGATGAAACGCAAGCAATTACAGTTGGACTTTCACCACTGTTTTACAAAGTTCTCTTTTTTACACTCTTGAGTGCTTGTGTTGTTGCCGCATTGCAAACTGTCGGGGCGATTTTAGTGATTGCCATGGTAATCACGCCAGGTGCAACCGCCTATTTACTTACTGACAAGTTCAAAACTCTTATCAAAATTGCCGTAGCATTGGGCGCAATCACTGGTTTCGTCGGCGTTTATTTAAGCTATTATCTGGATGGCGCAACAGGTGGTGTCATTGTAACATTACAAACCTTGTTATTTTTATTGGCTTTTCTATTCTCGCCCAAATACGGATTAATCAATCAAAAACGACGTAAGGTGGTGGATTATGACTGAGATGTTCGCCATTTTCGTTGAGCCATTTCAATTTGCCTTCATGCAAAATGCGCTACTCACGGCATTAGTGGTTGCCGTCATCTGTGCACTACTCTCTTGCTATTTGGTGTTGAAAGGATGGTCATTGATGGGGGATGCCATTTCTCATGCTGTCCTACCTGGCATTGTCTTAGCTTTTTTAGCTGGTATTCCATTAGTGATTGGTGCCTTTGTCTCAGGTATTGCCTGTGCCTTAGGGGTGGGTTATTTAAAAGAGAATAGCCGTATCAAAGAAGATACCGCGATGGGGATTGTATTTTCGGGAATGTTTGCCATTGGTTTGGTGCTGTTCACTAAAATCCAAACCTCACAACATCTCACACATATCTTATTCGGTAATGTATTAGGCGTGAGCCGAGAAGAGCTGATTCAAACAGCAATCATTGCCTTGATCATTTTTATTTTGCTTGGCTTAAAGCGTCGTGATTTTCTGCTTTATTGCTTTGATCCTAGCCATGCTCGCGTTGCGGGGCTCTCGCCTAAATTACTGCACTATGGCTTGCTCACATTACTCGCGCTCACCATTGTGAGTACGATGCAAGTCGTTGGGGTTATTTTGGTTGTAGCGATGCTAATTGCGCCTGGCATCACCGCACTAACCCTGACGAATCGCTTCGACAAGATGCTTGTTATCGCGATCATCAGTGCTGTAACTGCAAGTCTACTAGGCGTGCTACTTAGCTATCATTTTGATGCATCCACTGGTGCATGCATTATTTTGTTACAGGCAGCATTCTTCTTAATAGCATTAATTTATAGCAAAATAAAAGTGCGGTTAAATTTCTAAATAAAAAAAGCTAACATTTCTGTTAGCTTTTTTTGTTAACCATTGCGTTTTAATAATATCAGTGCTTCATAATGCGCTGTATGCGGGAACATATCAAATAATTGAATTTGAGTAAGTT
>JAHZCF010000086.1:18402-21104 GCA_019423005.1 Haemophilus sp. | reverse complement strand
TTAAACGTTACACCCGAAAACTCGGCCAACAAACGGAATTTCAGCCTGTTTTGTTAAGAGTATTGTCCTAAATAAAAAGAGCGGTTGAAAACAATTAAATTTTCCGGTATTATGTAGCAGTTGCACAAAGATTTAATTTGTTGTTTCTGCTACATTTTCTTATCTTTTATGTACGAAAGGTAAGAATAGTCAATGACAAAACAAAAATCAACTTTGGAAAATGCGCTTGAAGAAGCGATTGAAGAAATTGAAACCGAAAAGAAAGAAATTGCAGCGCAAATCAAGCAACTCCATAAAGAATTAAAAGATCTTGATCGGAAGATTTCAGACTATCGTGTGGCATTAAATCACGCAAAAGGTCGGGAAGAACCGCCTTTACCGTCAAACCCCAAATTTAGAAATCTTCGTTTTCAAACTTCGCCTCAACAGTTGATTGCTCAGGTACTAAAACAAGAGCCTTCAAAATGGTTAAGTGTGAAGGAGATTACATATCAGGCGATGAAGTTAGATGGGCAAGAGATTGAAGAAGTTATACCGTATAAACAATCACAAACGATTGCTTGTACATTAAACTATTTAAAGTATAAATCGTTAGTGGAAAAATGCTTAATAGATAACTCACAACATTGGCGATTGAGAACACTAGAGCAAGGATAGTAAATAGCGGTAGAAATACCGCTATTTTTGTTTCCATTGCCAGTGAACCTCATTTCGGCTGATTTGAGTCCTATTAACCCATTCTCTTTTATAAAACTCATTCAGTTGTTTACGAACGGAATCAAGATGTTTTTCGGACGGTGTATCAGGGTTTTGTTCAATATCGAAAATGCGCTGCGTGAGTTCGGCAATTGTAAAGGCTTTATTGGGTGCTTCTCGCATCATTTGTACGATGTATTTACGAATTTTCCCTTTAAAGAGTTTATATTTGGAACGGTACACAAAATTGTCCGTATTATAAAGGGCTACATCACTTTCCTGTTGAGTAAGCTCGATAGCACGTTTTAGTGTGGCAATGTTCGCATCAAGTAACGCAAGATGATGCAATACCTGTTTACGTTCAAACTCAAATTCTTTGAGTTTCTTCTCAAGGTTGTATGCCATAATCTACTGCCAAATCACTTCTTGATGAATAATTTTACGTTGCCAATAACCGCACCATTCATTGTTATCGTTGGTGGTTTTCAAACATCGACTTAATACATCAATAAACTGCGCTTTATTTGAGGTACGGCGATTGTCCTCACGGTAGGCAATTTCATTAGCATAGTTAAGTAGGTATTCATTACTAATTCGGTGAACTTGTCCGTAGTACATGCGCTTAAAGCGACTGAACAAACTTTCTGCCTGATTGTTTGTTACACCTAAGTCACTACGATATTCTTCTTTATGGTTTACAGTTCTCAAGTTATAGTAAGGCAACAAGACATCATAAGCCATGCTTTCATCGGTATTGATTTGAGTATTAGGTTTGATGAATTTGTCAGCAAAACTTTTCACTACCGATTGCGATTCCGTATGCGCCACAAAAACGTGAGAACGTTTTGCCCCACAATGCAGCGCATTACTGGCTTTTTCTTCTGGCGAATAATGCTCGCGTGCCACCATCACACAACGTTTATCCGGATTCTGATTTTCCTTTAAACGATAGTCAATGCGATCGGATTTCTTATTTGCTTTACGTGGTGCAGGATGAACATAAGTACCGTCCATATCCACTACACCTGAAAGGGGTTTCATATCACGGCTTTCAAGTAAAGCCTTGCGGAATTTATGTGATAAAACAAATGCCGTGCGAGGATTAAGTTTTGCATTACGTGCTAATTGAAGGGAAGATAAGCCTTTGACGGCATTTACCCATTCCATTAAAGCATAAAGATAAACCTTAATCGGTTTCTTGCGATTAGCAAAAATGGTGCCAGAAGTAACACTGAAAGTGTGATTACAGTGTTTGCAACGCCATTGTTTACGTGTAGAAATATAATAAGGCTTGTGTTGTACCCCACATTTAGGACAAGTGATAAACTCTTTTCCACCCCATCTTAATTCACAAAGCAAATCGTACGCTTCTTCTTCCGAGAGTTGTGCAATCTCGTAAGAAGAAAGCATGCGAGCTTTGCTGGAAAGTAAAAAGTGCTGAGTCATCGTCTTGTTTAAAATTTATGTTAGTAGAGATTTTAAATATGCTCAAACGTGATAAAATGCGTTTAAACTTAAAACAAATATACGCTCAATTGCGTAATTTGTCAATTGTAAATTGAAAATGGAACGCTCAAATGTGTATATCGGAAAGATTAAGACAAGTGTGTGAAGCTAAAAATTGGAAAATTACCGACTTCGCAGAACAAACAGGAATAGCCTATCGTACGATGCAAGGTTATATCGGTGGTGAGCGTGAGCCAAATGCAGAAGGTATGACTGGCATTGCCAAAGCTGGCGTGAATTTGAATTGGCTTGTGAGTGGTGAAGGGGAAATGTTTCAAGCTGTAATGCAAAAAAATACTATCTCAGAGCAAGAAGAAAAGCTGATTGCGGACTATCGTACTATGCCTGAAAATTTAAAGGATGCCTTTGCTATTTCTTTTAAAGAAATATCAAAAAAACAATAAATACTAATTTGACACTAACTCAATAAGGAACAAAAAATGTCCCTACAAGCCTACAAGCCTACAAGCCTACAAGCCTACAAGCCTACAAGCCTACAA
>JAHZCF010000086.1:0-18302 GCA_019423005.1 Haemophilus sp. | reverse complement strand
CCTACAAGCCTACAAGCCTACAAGCCTACAAGCCTACAAGCCTACAAGCCTACAATAGCTTATTCTTTCAATATCAACCTTGCAAATCTATTTTTGGAGGTTGCTAATGAAATCTAAACATTCAGAAACAGAAACAGAATGGTTATTCAAAGATCTTTTGAATGAGAATGGATATTTAAGTGATGACGATTTAATCGTTGAATTTAAAGATAAAACAAAAAATGAAAAAGTAAAGAAATTGCTATCTAATGCAAGTAAAAAAGGCAATCGAAATGGTATTCCTGACTTTATCATTAGATCACATAAATATCCTGATATTATCTTTTTGATTGAATGTAAACCCGATATTCGTTTTCATGAAAGTAAAAATAGAGATAAATATGCTGGATATGCAGTTGATGGAGTTTTGCTTTATTCATCTTTTGTATCAAAGGAATTTGATGTTTTGTCAATTGCAATCAGTGGAACTCCTAGTGATTACAAAGTAGATGCTTTTTGGCAGCTAAGAGGTACAGATAATGTTAATCATGTTGATGCAGATAAACTTTTAACATACAAAAATTATTTACGTTTAATTTTGGAGTCAGACGAAGCATTTCGTAGAGATTATAATACTCTTTTATCTTATGCTAAGACATTAAATGCTGATTTACATAAAAAGAAAATTAAAGAATCTAATAGAGCTTTATTAATTAGTGGTATCTTAGTCGCATTACAGAATAAAGTTTTTAGAATTTCTTACAAAGAAAACAAAACAGCAGAAGATTTAATAACATCTTTATTAAATGCCATTTCTTCTGAGTTAAGATCAGATAAACTAAAAAATAAAAATGCTGATGCTGTATTGGGAGCATTTAATTTTATTAAATCGAATAAAACATTCGAAGATAAAGTAACTGGTCTGTCTAATCTGCTATCCGTAATAAATTCAATTAAAGACAATGTGTACACATTTCTTGATAAATATAAATATATAGATACGTTAAGTCAATTCTACATTGAATTTTTAAGATATGCTAATACCGATAAAGGTCTTGGGATTGTATTAACACCGTTACATATAGCTCAACTTTTTGCAAAAATGGCAGGAATAAATAAAGATACTGTCGTATTAGATAATGCTGCTGGAACTGGTGGTTTTCTAGTAGCCGCCATGGGGGAAATGATCTTAGATGCTGGAGATGATGAAGATAAAATTTTAGATATTAAGAAAAATCAAATTTATGGAATTGAATATGAAGATAGTATTCTTGCTTTATTAGTATCTAATATGATTATACATTCAGATGGTCGAAGTAATATTTTTTGGGGGAATTCATTTGATATTATTCCTAATAAATTATTAACTCCTAAGGACAGCAGCGAAAACAATCCTGAGTCGAAGAAAAATAAAATCATAAGCTATGAAGATATCGACATTAACAAAAATAAAATAGATGTTGGACTTTTGAACCCTCCATTTAAGATGGCTCCAGATGATATTGAAGAATTTGACTTTATTTTCTCAAATCTAAATGCAGTGAAAAAGAACGGTACTGTTATTGCATTAGTTCCAGTTAGCGTTGTTACTGATACAACAGGAATTAATTATGAAAATAAAAAGAAATTATTAAAGAACCATACATTAGAAGCCGTAGTATCACTTCCTGAAGATCTATTCTCAAACAGTAAAACATCTGTTGTTACAGTTGGAATAGTAATAAGAGCGCACGTTCCTCACTCAAAACTAAAAGAAACATGGTTTGGGTATTGGCGAGATGATAAATTTGTAAAAACTAAAAATTTTGGTAGAGCTGATATTAATAATGAGTGGTATGGTGAAGGTAAGCTACAAGAAAAATGGTTATCTGCGTTTATTAATAAAAGTGAAGATTCGCAATTTAGTATTAAGAAGAAAATAACTGCTGATGATGAATGGCTAGCTGAGGCATTCTTAGAAACAGATTACTCATTACTTTCTGAACAAGATTTTGAGAAAACAATTAGGCAATATCAAGCATTTAAATTGGAGAATAATCTATGACATTGGTACCAGTTCAAGAACTATTTGATGTTTGTTATGGGGTTAATTTAGATTTAAATAAATTAGAGGAAGTTGAATCAGAAAACGAGAATGCTATAAGATATGTTGGAAGAAGTGAAAAGAATAATGGAATTACTGCTTTTGTATTAAAAAATAATCAATATACTCCAAACCCAGCAATGACAATATCTGTTGCAGGGGGCGGTTCAGTTATGTCAAGTTTTCTTCAGGAAAAAGAATACTATTCTGGACGAGATCTTTTTTATTTAAAACCCAAAATTGAGATGACAAAAGAAGTTCTTTTATTCTATTGCACTGCATTAAGAATGAATAAATTTAAGTTTTCTTATGGGAGACAAGCTAATAAGAGCCTTGAAACTATTCTAGTTCCTAGCTTTGCTGAAATACCTGACTTTGTTAAAAATGAAGATAAATTAGAAAAGAAAGAAATAGAAATAAAACCTTTAGTTGAATCTATTAAAAATAGACATGATATGTATAAAGGCATCAAACGATTAGATCAAATTTTTGAGCTTATTAATGGTGTATCATCAAATCAAGTTGTAGTTCAACCTGAGAGAATTACAAAAGGACTTATTCCATATATAAGACCGTCAAAATGGCAATCAACAAGTTATGCAGGTTTTGTACATAGAAAGAGTGTTAAAAAAGAAAAAATATTCCCAGCTGGCACATTATATGTATCAACTGATGGTGCTGGTAGCCATACATACTCTTATGTGTCTATTGAAGAATTTATACCAAATAGTAATGTTGTGGTTCTTATTCCTAAACAAGAAATGAATTTAGAAACAAAATTACTTTATGCTGCTTATATTACAGCCAATAGATTCAAATTCTCCTATGGTAGAAAACCAAAAGGAGAACGACTAGCTGAGTTACATTTACCAGTAATAAAGTAGTAATCATCAATGTTGATGAACGACTACAACTTGCCAACGAATCAAAAATTTTGCCTTTAGCTTTCCTTCAAATGGGCAGATAGATAAATCGCAAAAATTGAGCATCTCGCATATTATGGGCGAATGTTGCAATGTTTATCTAGGCGTTAAGTCCACAAGTTCCTTGTGGCGGTACGGTATTCGAGGCATAAACGCTTTGAGCCGACTTGAGATTTTCAAGTGGGCGATTTTTTGTGTCTGGCGTTTAGCAAATCTCGAATGCCTTGTACTACACAAGGAAATTCGCAATGGCTCAACATTATTTACTTTCAAGCAAATCAAAAAATATCAATTTAAAAGATATTTTACGCCTTACTGAAGAAGATGCTTTTCACCTTTTAAAAACTCACCGTTGGGGAAACCCTGATAATGTTCGTGATGTATGCTGTCCGCATTGTGGTATTCGCCACGAAGCCTATTTCCTTGCTTCTCGTAAACGTTGGTGTTGTAAACATTGCAAACGCCATTTTTATATTACAACAAATACATCCTTTGCCTTTCATAAAGTTGATTTAGTCGATATTCTTGCTGTCATCTTAATGATGGTAAATAGCTCAAAAGGCATTAGTGCGATTGATGTTAGTCGTCATCTTAATTTGAACTACAAAACGGCATTTGTACTTTGTGGGAAAGTTCGCGAAGCCTTATTTAAAACACGCGATTTAAGTCCATTGTCAGGCGAAATTCACGAAGATGGAATGTTGATCAACTTTACCCTGCGCCCAACTAATTTCCGTAAAAACAATTATAAACAACGTCAAAAAGCCAATGAGAAAGGTCGCAAATATCCTAAATTTAGAGCGACTAAACGTTGTCTATTCGCTATTACACAACGTGCTGCAAATGATAGTAATATATCTGGAGCAAATCGTACCATTGTTGCAATGGATTACACCGAAAATGCGGATACTGTTTTTGCATTGAATCAACGCTTTGTTAAAGCAGGCAGTGATATTATGTGTGATGAAAACCCTGCTTATAAAAGTCTTGATTTTCACTACACCCGTTGGTCGGTGAATCATCAAGAGGCTTATAGTGCGAAAGGTGTAAATAATAACCTTGCGGAATCCTTTAATGCCAGAATGCGCGACTTAATGCGTGGCACACACCATAAAACCGACAATAAATATGCCTTACACTATGCCAATCAAGCTGCATTCTTTTCAGATAATCGCCGTAAATCGAATGGGGAACTCTTTGAAGATGTTCTCAAACGTTGCTTATGGGTATTGCCGCTCAAAGAGTGGGTAGGTTACTGGCAAGGAAATCATCGTGAAGGTGAGCTTCTCGGTATGAAAGCCTTTGCACCTAACGAAATTTCATCACAATACTTTAAGCGACTTGAAGAACAAGCTGCATACGATGAAATTCTGATGGCAGCATAGAACCGAATAGACGCTAATAGACTAGATAGAGAGAAATAGCTTACCTGAATGAAGGTTGAGCGGAATAGCTACGCCTTGAGTTTGAAAAAATGGAAAATTGATGTGGAAAATTGCTAGATTGAAGTTAGAATTTGAGATAAAAGAAATGCCTTTCACGATTTTCATTCAGAAAGGCATTCAAATTTATGCGGTAAATTAGTCAATTTTCGGGCTTTGTGCAACTGCTACATAATACCGAAATTTTCAACCGCTCTTTTATACTTTAAGCTTATTACTACTCGAAAGAGCCTACATGAAGATGTAGGCTTCTCTTTTTTAATTTGCTTGTGATTTTTTAAGGTCAAATTTGTAAGAAACAAAACCATACAACGTCCAACCGACAAAGGTCACAATTGAACCATATAACATCGCTTGTTCACCTGCCGCATAAAGGGCATAGATACTATAGAGTGAACCAATAAAGGCAACAAAGACGGTTGTTTTATATTTTTGTGGCGCAACATTCTCTGCTTTCAACAACACGGCAAGTGCAGCCATTGAGAGCAAGTATGGAATAACATTTGTTACTACCGCTAAGTCCACCAACACATTGAATTGTTTATTTAATGATGGGCTAATTGTCATTAATGAGAGTAATGTTTGTAACGCAGTGATAGTTACCATACCAACGATTGGTGCATCTTTACTGGTAACTTTTTTGAAGAATGCCGGGAAATAGCCTTCTTCCGCTGAAGATTTAAATACTTGAGCAATAGTGAACTGCCAGCCTAATAATGAACCGAAGCAAGACATAACCATTAAGCCCATGATGACTTTACCGATTGTTTCATTAAACATATGAGCAAAGGCTAAACCAAATGGTGCTGTTGAGCTAGCGAGTTCAAGGTTAGGTACAATACCTGCGATCACGTTAGTTGAAACGATATAAATTACCGCTGCGCCTAAAGTACCACCAAGTACTGCGATTGGTACGTTTTTCTCAGGGTTTTCAACAGCATCTGCATTCGCACAAGCTGATTCTAATCCTAAGAACGCCCATAATGTCATTGAAATAGAGACGCCGATCGCTTCAAAGGTAGGCACATTGTGTGGGTTCCAAGAATTCACATACATTAAACTATCAAACCATTTCCAACCGATGATTGAAATACCGACCACAGGAATAATTACCCCCCAAATGGTGAATGAACTGATGTTACCGGTAATTCTTGCACCACCAAAGTTAAGAATGGTCGCAAGCCACAGTGTAAAGATTGTCCATAATGCAATAGAAAGTGGAGAAAGGGTTGCACCAAGGAACTCGGAACCATAACCCACAGCAGAAATCGCGATTGCTGTATTCGCAATAACTAACGACACACCGTAAGTGTAGTTTGCCATGAAGTTACCGGCTTTACCGAAAGAGTATTCCGCATAACCGCCCATACCACCAGATTTTTTACTAAACATACCGCATTGTGCGAATGCATAAGCTAAGGCTGTTGAACCAACAGCTGTTACAAGCCAAGAAACGATGGAAATAGTCCCAATTTCGGCTAATTTGGTCGGTAACATAATGATACCGGAACCCATCATATTAACCATGGTAAGAATGGTGAGTTGTACCACACCAATTTTATTACTTTTAGCACTCATAATTTATACTCCTACAAGTGCGGTCAAAAAATCAAATGTTTTTAACCGCACTTTTTTGTTTGTGCTGAGAGGGTGATGAGGAAAACCTTCATAACCTCACTTTATTAATAGTCAGTTAAAACATAGCCATATGCACGAGTACGTCCATCAGGATCTTTTTGTAAGTAAACCCCTTGGATTTCAGGTGCGAAGCCAGGTAATGTGTTGATGCCCTCTTCTAACGCAAGGAAGTATTTTTGTGCAGTTGGACTCCATCTTTCTCCTGGCACCACACATAACACACCCGGAGGATAAGGTAACGCACCTTCCGCGGCCACACGACCAACAATGTCTGTTAATGAAACAAGTTCAACTTTGTTACGAACGAATTCAATATTCGCATCGTGTGGATTTAACGCATATTCCGGTAATGTTGCTTTGCGGAATAGGTCTTTTTGAAGTTGTTTTACATTACGGCTTACATAAAGGTCATGCATTTCTTGGCATAATTGACGGATGGTGTAGCCTTTGTAACGGTCTTCATTGTTTTTATACACAGTTGGCAATACATCTTTTAATAAAGAGTCTTGTTTAATGTGTTTTTCAAACAAGGCGATTTGAGCAACCAAAGTTTGCATTTTGGTGAGGGTTTCTGCCGGAGTGAGCAAGAATAAAATTGAGTTCAAGTCACATTTTTCCGGAATAATACCGTTTTCACGTAAGTAGTTAGCAAGAATAGTTGCTGGTACACCAAATTTTTCATATTCGCCGGTTTCTAAGCTAATACCTGGAGTGGTAAGCAAGAATTTACATGGGTCAACGAAATATTGTTCATCAGCATAGCCTTCAAATTTATGCCATGTATCTGTTGGGTGGAATTTGAAGAATTCGAGATTAGTTGCAATTTCTTCTGTGTCATAATCTTGCCATTTTTTACCTTTAATTGTGGTTGGAATAAATGGACGAATTAATTCACAGTGATTTAATACTAATTTACGTGCTTCGATACCCACTTTCACACATTCATGCCATAAACGACGACCCGCTTCACTACCTTGAATTTTCGCATTCACATCTAATGCCGCAAATAATGGATAGAATGGACTGGTTGATGCATGTAACATAAAGGCATTATTGAAACGTTTGTGGTTTACATAACGATCTTGACCTTTAATGTGTTTATCTTTTTTGTGAATTTGTGAAGTTTGTGAGAAACCTGCTTGTTGTTTATGAACAGATTGAGTCACTAAAATACCAGGGTCATTTTCATTTAATTCAAGCAATAATGGCGAGCAGTCTTTCATCATTGGAATGAATTGTTCATAACCTACCCATGCAGAGTCGAATAAGATGTAGTCACAAAGATGACCAATTTTATCTACCACTTGACGTGCGTTATAAATTGTACCGTCATAAGTACCTAATTGGATAACCGCTAAACGGAATGGACGTTTTTGATTTAATTTTTCAGGTGCGACTTCTTTAATTAATGATTTCAAATAATCTTCTTCGAAGCAGTGACTATCAATACCACCAATAAAACCAAATGGGTTACGAGCAGTTTCTAAGTAAATTGGGGTTGCACCCGCTTGAATTAATGCACCATGGTGGTTTGATTTATGGTTATTACGGTCAAATAATACTAAATCGCCCGGAGCAAGTACTGCGTTTAATGCAACTTTGTTTGAAGAAGATGTACCATTTAATACGAAGTAAGTTTTATCTGCATTGAATACTTGAGCCGCATATTTTTGTGCATCACAAGCTGCACCTTCGTGAATTAACAAGTCACCTAATTTCACGTCAGCATTACAAATATCTGAACGGAAAATATTTTCACCGTAGAAGTCATAAAGGAAACGACCTGCTGGATGTTTACGATAGTATTGACCACCTTGATGTCCTGGACAGTCAAAAGCAATATTACCCATTTCCACATATTCACTTAACATTTTGAAGAATGGCGGTAACATTTTTTCTTCATAAAGTTTTGCTGCAGTTTCGATTTGACGACTATAAAGCTTAATATCATAACCATTTAAATCTTGAATATGATAAATAGCATCATAGAATTTCGGATCAACTTGTTCTTCTTCAGTTTGAACAACAAATACTGGAATACCAAAGTTCGTTGCCTGAATACGTTCAAGGTAGTCACCGACATCTCCTGAAGTCAACACAATAGCGGAAACATCAGTAAAGTCTGTTTTGGTAATTTCAACTAATTCTCTATGTGTAGAGAAATATTGTTCAACTTGTGGACTATATGCAATTTTTAAGTTTGGCATAATAAACTCCTTTTATTTATTTTTTGACGTAAAGCTACCCTGCGTTATTAATTTTAATAACACAATAGATTTATTTAGAATAAAAAACCTTCTCTAGTTTTTATAAAAAAACTAAAGTAATAATTTTTTATTTTAAATTAAATAAGATTAAGTTAATTTCACAGAATATTTCTTGCCTGTTCTAGACAATACAAAAATATTCAGAAATTAATCTGTGGAGACTCTCTAAACAGAGAGAACAACTCTGTTTAGAGAGCCGTGTTGGATGGTTTATTTTGAGAAGCGAATAATGAGTATGAGAAACAAGAGCGATGCGATGGCATCATGATATGGCGTGTACGACGGATATGCGCCATCAAAGAACGGCCTTTTATCGGATTAAACCGTAAAAGTCTCAACACTTTCGTATGGACGTATCTGTGTATATATGTACGAAGTAGCATAGAAAAATTCCCTCTTTCTATTCAAACTAACCTTTGTTGGGTATATTCTCTGCTTGTGTAAATATCATGTCAATAATATTTTTCAAAAAATGTGATCATTATCAAAAAATAAATTTAATTTTTCATTTAAAAATAAAACCACAAAAAGCATGGGAATAAATTACTCCTAAAATAGATGATGAATAAATGTTCTCATTATCGAGATCTTTCCTAAGCTAAACTCGCTACCATGACTGCTTTAATCGTATGCATACGGTTTTCTGCTTGCTCAAAGGCAATATTCATCGGCGATTCAAATACCTCTTCAGTCACTTCAATACCGTTTGCTAATTCAGGATACTTTTCAGCAATTTGGCGGCCCACTTTAGTTTCACTATTGTGGAATGCAGGTAAACAGTGCATGAATTTTACTTTTGTATTACCTGTACGCATCATGAGTTCAGGCGTTACTTGATAAGGAAGCAATAGCTTAATACGTTCTCCCCAAGCTTCTAATGGTTCACCCATTGAAACCCAAACATCCGTATGCACAAAATCAACGCCGCTTACAGCTTTATCGATATCTTCCGTTACAGTAATCCGCGCACCGCTTTCTTTAGCAAAACCTTTACACATTTCAATAAAACTGGCTTCAGGTAATAGGGACTTAGGGCCGCAAATTCGCACATCCATCCCTAGTTTTGATCCAATTAGCAAAAGAGAATTTCCCATGTTATTACGTGCATCACCAATATACACATAACTAATTTGACGAAGTGGCTTGTCACAATGTTCAATCATCGTGAGAACATCCGCGAGCATTTGTGTAGGATGAAACTCATCCGTTAAACCATTAAACACCGGCACACCTGCATAATCCGCAAGTTCTTGGACAGTACTTTGTTTAAAGCCCCGATACTCAATCGCATCATACATTCTCCCAAGAACTCGAGCCGTGTCTTTCATACTTTCTTTATGCCCAATCTGAGAGGAATTTGGATCAATGTAAGTCACTTGTGCACCTTGATCATAAGCGGCCACTTCAAAAGCACAACGAGTACGAGTTGAGGTTTTTTCAAAAATAAGCGCAATATTTTTACCTTTAAGTTGTTTCTGCTCTGTTCCTGCATATTTAGCACGTTTCAAATCACGGGATAAATCTAACAAATAATTAATTTCGCGTTCTGAATGATGAACAAGACTCAATAGATGTCTATTTTTAAGATTAAAAGCCATAGCGATCTCCTTATCGGATGCCATCAATAAATGCAGGCTACCTTACTGTGAATGACTTAATTTTTAGAGGATTGAATGTTCTATTTTTGTCCCAAACGTGAAGTTTTGCAACCAAATTCAATTCCTTATTTTGTGATGCATATCACACTTCATTTCAGAACTTTATATTGCGCTTTCTTTATATATAAAAGAGATTTAAAATCTTGCCGATTCTTATACAACAGGAGCTCATATGATCAACAGAAGAGATTTCATCCAACTTGGCGCAAGCAGTATTTTAGCGTTAAGTGCTAGCCGTTTTGCCTTTGCGAAAAGCGACACACAAGTCGATTTACGTATTGTGGCAACAACCGATATTCACAGTTTTTTAACTGACTTCGATTACTACAAAGATGCACCGACTGAGAAATTCGGTTTTACCCGTGCTGCAAGCTTGATTCGTCAAGCTCGTCAAGAGGTAAAAAACAGCGTTTTAGTTGATAACGGTGACTTAATCCAAGGTAACCCAATCGCTGACTATCAAGCGGCTAAAGGTTATAAAGAAGGCAAACCAAACCCAGCCGTAGATTGCTTAAATGCAATGCACTATGAAGTGGGCACATTAGGTAACCACGAGTTTAACTATGGCTTAGATTATTTAGCGGATGCGATTAAACAAGCTAAATTTCCTATCATCAATGCCAACGTAGTGAAAGTAGGCACTGAAGAGCCCTATTTCACACCTTATGTAATTCAAACGAAAGAAGTGGTGGATAGCCAAGGTAAAACGCACAAACTAAACATTGGTTATATCGGTTTTGTGCCACCACAAATTATGGTGTGGGATAAAGCAAATTTACAAGGCAAAGTTGAAACGCGCGATATCGTGAAAACCGCACAAAAATATGTGCCAGAAATGAAACAAAAAGGTGCCGATATTATTGTGGCACTTGCACACACTGGGCCATCTGACGAACCATATCAAGAAGGTGCAGAAAACTCAGCATTCTACCTTGCTGATGTACCACACATTGATGCGATTGTATTCGGTCATTCTCACCGTTTATTCCCGAATAAAGAGTTCGCCAAATCACCAAATGCGGATATTGCTAAAGGTACTGTGAAAGGC
The DNA here is from genome assembly GCA_019423005.1 of Haemophilus sp. Classification (GTDB taxonomy): domain Bacteria; phylum Pseudomonadota; class Gammaproteobacteria; order Enterobacterales; family Pasteurellaceae; genus Haemophilus_D. The sequence goes on along the minus strand of JAHZCF010000086.1, from coordinate 7,264 downwards.
GTGCCTGAAAGTATGGCAGGTTACTGGGCAAACAACATCAGTGTGATTGACTTAACCCTTGCTCAACACAACGGCAAATGGTTAGTGGCTGATGGTAAAGCGGCTCTTCGTCCAATTTACGATGCAGAAAACAAAAAAGCGACCACAGAAAGTGATGCAGAATTGACCGCACTTTTAAAACCTGTGCATGAAGCCACCCGTGAATTCGTAGCACAACCAATCGGTAAAGCGACTGATAACATGTACAGCTACTTAGCGTTAGTACAAGATGACCCAACAATTCAAATTGTGAACCAAGCACAAAAAGCTTACGTTAAAAAAGTAGCACCAAGTGTTGCGGCAATGGCGGGTTTACCAATTTTAAGTGCGGGCGCACCATTTAAAGCTGGTGGACGTAAAAATGACCCAACAGGCTATACTGAAGTGAACAAAGGTGAATTAACCTTCCGTAACGCAGCAGACTTATACCTCTATCCGAACACATTAGTTGTGGTAAAAGCAACCGGTGAAGAATTGAAAGAATGGTTAGAATGTAGCGCAGGTATGTTTAAACAAATCGATCCAACAAGTGACAAACCACAATCTTTACTTGATTGGGACGGTTTCCGTACTTATAACTACGATGTGATTGACGGCGTAAATTATGAATTCGACCTGACTCAACCACCGCGTTATGACGGCGAATGTAAATTGATTAACCCGAACTCACACCGCGTGGTGAATTTAACTTACCAAGGTAAACCGGTTGATCCAAAAGCAGAATTCTTAATTGCAACTAACAACTATCGTGCTTACGGTAATAAATTCCCAGGCACAGGCGATGCACACATTGTTTACGCTTCTCCAGATGAAAACCGTCAAATTCTTGCAGATTATATCAAAGCAGAAAGCGAAAAAAATGGCCATGTAAACCCAAGTGCGGATAAAAACTGGCGTTTTGCACCGATTAAAGGTAACGATAAATTAGACGTACGTTTTGAAACCTCGCCAAGCGAACAAGCGGCGAAATTTATTCAAGACAATGCGCAATACCCAATGAAGAAAGTCGGCACCGATGAAGTGGGATTTGCGGTATATCAAATCGATTTATCGAAATAACAAAAAAGGGCGTGCTCAGCACGCCCTACTTATTTCAAAGTGCGGTCAATTTTGACCTTATTTTTCTTCTTTTGGAAGTCTGATTAAGGAAAAGATCAAGCCGCCCCAAATTACTAAAAGCGCCACAATCATCATTGTAATTGAAATACTTGTCATCTTTATTCTCCTTTTTCTTCAAGCTTGAAGTTGTCTTCATTTTTCCATTTTAAACGAGAAAGAATGAACGAAACCACCACTAGCGAAATTGCCATACCCCAACCAAAGATATTTACAAACCAGCTTGGATAACCTTCATAACCTTCTGTAAATACTTTCGCACCTTCACTGAATAACATAAAGGCAAGAATACCGGTTGTGATGACAATACATAAACGCCATAGGAAACCCACTTTGAATGAAGAGCTTTGATTTAAGTGGTTGCCTAATAAGCCTAGTTTTTCATTTGCAACAATCACAATTAATGAAACAAATGCCACTGCTACAATACCGAAGTAGTTCACAAATTTATCGAACACATCAAGCATTGGTAAGCCGGTTGTTGTACCGAATAAAATCACCGAAACCACCATCATTGGTAAACCAACAACAAAGGTCGCTTTTGCTCGACGTAAACGGAGTTTATCTTGAATCGCTGAAATGATTACTTCAATAACAGAGATAAATGAGGTTAATGCCGCAAAGGTTAATGAACCGAAGAACAATACCCCTAATACTTCACCGAATGGTGCTTTGTTAATAATAGTTGGGAATGCAAAGAAAGCTAAACCAATACCACCTTTTGCCACTTCGCTCACTTCTACACCTTGTGCGGTTGCGATGAAACCTAATGCCGCAAATACACCAATACCGGCAAGCACTTCAAAACTAGAGTTCGCAAAACCAACAACTAAACCGCTACCTGTTAAATCTGAATCTTTTTTCAAGTACGATGCATACGTGATCATAATCCCGAAACAGATAGAAAGAGAGAAGAAGATTTGACCGTAAGCCGCAATCCACACGCTTGGGTTAGACAGTTTTGACCAGTCTGGTGTAAATAGTGCGTTTAAGCCTTTTTCTGCACCTGGTAAGAATAAAGAATAAACTACCAACGCCACAAACATCACCACTAAAACAGGCATCAAGATATCTGAAGATTTAGAAATCCCTTTTTGAATACCTAAAGAAAGCACACCTAATGCCACTAACCATACAGCAATTAATGGGCCTGTCACCATGCCTACAAACTCAAAGCTCACACCATTGCTGATATCACCCATTTTTAAGAATTCGTGTAGGAAGAAATCAATTGGTTGATCGCCCCAAGCAGAATTAAGTGAGAAGTAGGTATAGCTTGCTGCCCAACCTAATACCACAGCATAGTAAAGACCGATGATGACATTCACCATCACCTGCCACCAACCAAACACTTCAAAGTGTGGGTTAAAACGACGATAAGAAAGTGGTGCACCACCACGATGGCGATGACCAATTGCATAATCTAAGAAAAGTAATGGAATACCGGCGGTTAAAAGTGCAATAAGATAAGGGATAATAAATGCACCGCCCCCGTTTTCATAAGTGGTGTAAGGGAAACGCCAAATGTTTCCTAAACCAACGGCGGATCCAATTGCCGCCATAATAAATGCTTTCCGACCAGAGAAGGTCTCACGCTTTGCGTTTGACTGCGTCATATTAAGTTCCTTTTTAGTGAAGAAAGGTTTCAATATAATGAATTCTAAAACCGAGTCAAGAACTTGGTTTAAAGAGAGGTTAAATTCAGTGAATTTTTTTTAAATTTTACTGTCTAAAAGCCGCATTTAACTACTATCAACAAAACAACCAAAAGGAAACATTTATGGATCTTAACAGCATTTTAAACCAAGTTTTAGATGTCGCGAAAAACTCTGCAAGCAAACTTGAAACCGGCAACCAAACTATCGACTCTCTCACCAAAGTAGGTGGTGGTGCAGCGTTAGGCGGTATTTTATCGATGATTTTAGGTCGTAGTGGCGGTGCAAGCCTAGCTAAATTAGGTTCGCTTGCCGTTTTAGGTAACCTTGCTTATCAAGCTTACCAAAACTATCAAAAATCCCAACAAAGCAGCCAACCAAAAATCTCAGAAAATGCATTTGATGTATTAAACTCATCAAGCCATGTAGATGCAGGTGAATTAATTTTACGTACTATGATCGCCGCAGCGGCAGCAGATGGTGAAATCACAGAAGATGAAAAACAAATTATTGCAAACGAAGCAGGTAACAACCCTGAATTAGCACAATGGCTTGCACAAGAAATTCAAAATCCAATTTCTATCAATGAAATTGCTCGTCTTGTAGGCAACGATACTGCACTTGCAAGCAATGTATACTTAGCTGCTCGTTTAGTAAGCAAAGATTTATCTCGCAAAGAAATCATTTTCTTAGCAGACTTAGCAAAAGCGTTAGGCTTAGACGATGCGCTTGTGGAACAATTAGAAAAACAAGCAGGCTTCTAATTTTACGCAAAGAAAACATCATGTTTTCTGACCGCACTTTTCATTCAAAAACACGATAATGTTTGTTATCGTGTTTTTTTCATTGGTTTTTTCGCTAAAACCTAACCAAAGGCGAAAAATTCCGCTACAATGCTGAACTTCAGTGTTTATAAAATTATTCAATAATCATAAAAACGGGAAGCAACATGACAGGCGCACAACTCATTATCCAATGTTTAAAAGCGCATGGCGTAACCGATCTTTTCGGCTACCCAGGCGGGGCAATCATGCCAACCTATGATGCCATCTATGACTCAGGTCTTGACCATCTCCTTTGTCGTAATGAACAAGGTGCAGCAATAGCCGCGATTGGTTATGCACGCTCTACTGGCAAAGTCGGCGTTTGCGTGGCAACCTCTGGTCCGGGTGCAACCAATTTAATTACCGGTTTAGGCGATGCCTTTGCTGACTCTGTACCAATCGTTGCGTTTACCGGTCAAGTAGCCGCACCTCTTATCGGTACAGATGCTTTCCAAGAAGTCGATGTGTTAGGATTATCTCTTGCTTGCACCAAGCACAGCTACATCGTGCAATCCATCGAAGAACTCCCCGAAATTATTGCTTCTGCTTTCCAAATTGCACAAAGTGGCAGACCTGGCCCTGTTCTCATTGATGTGCCTCGCAACATCCAAGTAAGTGATGTGCCAGAACATGTCAAACCTATAGTCAAACCGATCGTAAAACCAACCGCACTTTCAGAATTAAAATTAGCTGAAGCAAAAGCATTATTGGCTCAAGCGAAAAAACCAGTGCTTTATGTGGGCGGCGGTGTTGGTATGGCGAAAGCAACACAAGCGATCAAAAAATTCCTACAAATCACCCAAATGCCATCTGTTTCAACATTGAAAGGTTTAGGCTCAATTGACCCAACCGATCCCGTTTATATGGGCATGATTGGTATGCACGGTACAAGAGCTGCAAACATTGCCGTGCAAGAATGTGATTTATTATTAGTATGCGGTGCACGTTTTGATGACCGTGTGACCGGTAAATTAGACAGTTTTGCTCCACATGCTAAAGTCATTCATTGTGATATTGATGCCGCGGAAATCAACAAACTTCGCATGGCAAATGTCGCCCTTCAAGGTGATTTAATTCAAGCCTTAGAGGCTTTAAGTATTCCGCTTGCAATTGATGATTGGCGAGCACACATCCAATCGTTAAAAGCCAAACTCGATTTCACTTATATCGATAACGAAGGTAATCGTCCTATTGACCCTTGGTCATTGCTTAACACACTTTCACAGCGTAAACCTCAAAATGCTGTGATTTGTACCGATGTGGGCCAACATCAAATGTGGTCTGCGCAACATATGCGTCATTTTGCACCAGAAAACTATATCACCTCCGCAGGCTTCGGCACAATGGGATTTGGTTTACCTGCAGCGGTAGGCGCGAAAAAAGCACGTCCTCATGATGAAGTGATTTTAGTGACAGGCGATGGTTCATTGATGATGAACATTCAAGAATTAGGTTCAATCAAACGCGGCAAGTTACCCGTGAAAATTTTGCTATTAGATAACCAACGCCTTGGTATGGTGCGTCAATGGCAAGACCTTTTCTGGAATAAACGTCGTTCTGAAACTATTTTAGAAGATAACCCTGATTTCGTGATGTTAGCGAAAGCCTTTGATATTCCAGCTGAACGCATTGAGCGCGCTGATGATGTAGATGCGGCACTTAATCGTTTATTAAATAGTGAAACTGCCTATTTATTGCAAGTATGCATTCCCCCTGAAGAATGTGTATGGCCATTAGTGCCACCAGGCGCATGCAATACGGATATGCTGGAGGAAATTTAAGATGAACCAATATACTTTTGACTTGATCGCTCAACACCGTCCAGAGGTTTTAGAACGCGTGTTACGCGTTATTCGTTTACGTGGCTTCACTGTGACTAATATGGATATGGCATTGGTAGAAACACAAGTGCAGTTAAAAATCACCGTAAAATCTGACCGCACTTTTGATTTGTTGGTAAATCAGTTGGCTAAATTGCCGGATGTGATTGAAATTAAGTAAAGGAACTTAAAAATGAAAAAGCTCTTATCATTCATAATGCTGTGTTCATTATTTTGTTTGTCAGCATGTACTGTAGATAAAAATACTGAGTCTGATGTAACATCAAGTAAAGAACCAATTCAAATGTTTATGTTTAGCCAAGATGGCAGACTTTTTGTTTTTACTGATAAAGAAAGTTTTGAATTTAAAGGGCAAGACGTTTCTAATTTATCGACATTCCTTAATAGCCCCCATGCAAAATCAATAGAAAAAGTATCACCTAAACTTTATATATATTTGAATGAGGAGAAAAAGCAATGGGCTTCATCATACTTAAAAGTGCTTGTTAAAGCAGATAAATTAACGAAAAAACAACAGGATGAACTAATCAGTCAATTTAACTTTACACAAGCATCTCAAGCAAAAGACAAGGTTAAACAAGGGATAAAAGAAGATTTTGGTATTTCATCTCAACTTGATGTTTTTTATATTAAAACGTACAAGGCAGATGGCATTATCCAAGAATATAAAAATCGTGATGAATTACTAGCAAAATATAAACTGACAAAGCCTATTATGGCGACAGTTTATCGTACAACTTATACCACCAGTAAATCATATAGCCTTTCGGACACTGGTGAAAATATACTTACGGCGCCACTAATAATCTTAACGGCTCCATTGTGGATTCCGGTTGCGATGATAGGTTGTCTGAATGAACGAAGTGGATTCATTGATTTATGTTCATTCCGTTAAATAGCAATAAAGTGCGGTTAAAATTCATAGTGAAAAACAACCACACTTTGGATTTATTAGTGAAGCGGTTGGGAAAATAACTGAAGATTATGAAGGTAAAAAAATGAAAAAAATGCGTTTATTTATTGGGGTGTTGATAGCTACGTTTTTATTGGGCTGTATAACAGCAGATCAACAATATAAAGAATTATCATCAAAAAAAGAAGTGATCAAATCTTTCTTTATTGCTGACAATCGGATTTATGCTATTGGGCAACTTAATAGTTATCAATTTAATAGTAAAGATAATGGGAATACGGCTCAATTGATTAAATTACTTGAGTCACCTTATACTAAAAATATTTCTTTTGTGAAGATTGATGAGATAAGAAAAAATGTTAAAACCAATGAAGTAGAGGCATTCTTATCAATATATTTTAACCACCAAAATTTAACAAAAGCTCAACTTGATGAACTTTATAATATAAATTCTCCTTATAGAGATGGACATAGAATGTTTTTTTCAATGAATAATGGAAATCTTGTTGATATAAAAAATAAAAATGAGATTTTGCAAAAGGCTAAGCTTATTCAGCCATTAGAAACAAAATATGTAGAGTTTAGCAATGAAAAAGAAATTAGTATTAATAAATTGAACAAAGAAGAGACTGCACTTTCAGCTATTATTATTCCTTTTGCCATCATAGGACTACCATTTGCAATTGTTGAGAAAGTTCTTACGACTGTTACGTCTCCGTAAGGTACATGGATTTTTAATATAAACAAAACAATGTGATATCTGTAGAGGCAAATGTATGTGATTTGTCCCTACACTGTGAAATACAGAAGCTATATTTAGCAATAAATTTACTACTTGGAGAGATTATTTATGCCAAAACTACGTTCAGCGACCAG
>JAHZCF010000085.1 GCA_019423005.1 Haemophilus sp. | reverse complement strand
CTCGTAAAGCTGAAGAAGCACGCAAAGCCGAAGAAGCTCGTAAAGCCGAAGAAGCACGCAAAGCTGAAGAAGCTCGCAAAGCCGAAGAAGCACGCAAAGCTGAAGAAGCTCGTAAAGCTGAAGAAGCACGCAAAGCCGAAGAAGCTCGTAAAGCCGAAGAAGCTCGCAAAGCTGAAGAAGCTCGCAAAGCCGAAGAAGCTCGCAAAGCTGAAGAAGCACGCAAAGCTGAAGAAGCACGCAAAGCCGAAGAAGCACGCAAAGCTGAAGAAGCACGCAAAGCTGAAGAAGCACGCAAAGCCGAAGAAGCTCGCAAAGCCGAAGAAGCACGTAAAGCTGAAGAGGCTCGTATTGCACAAAAAACTGCTGAGTTAATTGAACAAGCTAAAGCTAAAGGGCTAAACGATGACGAAGCAAAACAATTTGCGCAAAATAATATCAATAATGAAGATGATGTATCTAAAGCAAATTTAGATAACATGATTAAAATAAAAGATTTGACAAAACTTGCTATTGCTGAAGGTCTTGATAAATCTCAAGCTACTGATTTTGCTAACAGTAATGTGGATTCAGATGAAGATACAGTAAAAACTAATCTTGAAAAGCTTATAATCAATAATGCTAAAAAGATTTATGAAGGGCAGTACAGTGATGGATTGACTCAGAATCAATATGGTACATCAAGCAGTACTTCATCGAGTTGTACAAATGGTCGTTGTTATTCTGTAAAGGAAATAATTACTACTGGTAAGGCAATTTATAATCAACCATATTCAATCATTATTGCTGATACTACATCAGGTATGCGTAATTATTCTACTATTAATGAATTATCTAATGTGAGAATTACTGGTCTAAAAACAAAATTAGAAGCGATTCCAACTGAGGGAACTGCTAATTATAGTGGTAAAGCGTTTGATGCTAAAGAAGAAGGGGTATTGGCTTATCGTGTTGATTTCTCAAATAAAACAGGATCAGGAACTATTACAGGTTTAGGAGAAGATATTACTTTAAATAAAGGTTCTATTTCAAAAACTCGTATTTCATCTACTGCAACACAAAGCTATAAATCAGGCTCTTACTCATTAGATTTCTTCGGCAAAAACGCAGAAGAAATTGGGGGTAAGGTTTCCTTTGATGGAAAAGATGTGGTTGGCTTCGGTGGCACCCGCGGTGAAATCACCAAATAACCGTTCTGTAGGGGCGAATTACATTCGCTCTGATATTCCACCGATGTTTTAGAGCAAATGCGATTTACCCCTACAAAAAAATGCCGTTTAAATTGGGTTTAAATGGCATTTATTTTTTCATCATTCCCCAACAAGGTAACTCATCATAACTGCAAGTATATGGTTCATGTTGAATTGCAAACCTATAATTCATCGTTTCTTTCTCATCTGTAATATCATGAAAAAACTCGCAAATTTCCTTATTTTTCTACCGCTTGCAACACAGGCGGAAACCTTTCACGCTCCTCAACCGGTTTTCTTTGAGAACAATACTTTGCCCAAACAGACTGAACCACAAATAAAAACACAACCAAAAACAGAAAATCCGCCTGCCCCTTCGTTTGCCCTTTCTGATGCAGACAGTACCAAAACCAAGCTCGAGAAGTTGATTAACTATGGTGTAGTAAAACAACGATGGGCTTTGCTAAAACAAGTTTTACCGTTGTATCAACAGCAAACTAATTATGATGTTACGCTTTATCGCTACGCAAAAGGAGCGATGCTCAGAGCAGAACAGGAGTATGCAGAGGCTATTGCTCTTTATCAACAAATTTTAGCAGATAAACCTGAGTTATCTTATCCTCGCTTTGATTTAGGTGTGATGTTATTTGAGAACAAGCAATATCGACAAGCTGAGATGGCGCTAAAACAAGCAAAACCAATGCTTTCGCCTCAAATGCAACAATTAACAGATCGTTATTTGCAAGCCATAACAGAACGCCAAAGTTGGCAACCTGATGTCGAATTGCAATATACGCAAACAGATAATGTGAACAATGCTTCCTCACAACAAGATATTATTCTAGGAGGTTTACGTTTTAAAAAAGATGAGGAATCTTTACCACAAAAGGCACATGGTTTTCGTTATGGTGTCGGGTTAAATCGTGAATTGAACCTGGATGGTAATCATTTTATTACGTTTAATAGTCGTTTCAGTGGCGTACACTACTGGGATAATCAAGATTACAGCGAAAAATCATTTTATTATTCTCTTGGATATCACCATCGTTCAGCTTTGCAAGCTTTTGGGGTCATGCCGTTTTTTGAGCAGAATTGGCTAGGTTCTCCACGTTATAGCAAAAATTATGGGATGGTTGCAGATTTTCGGCGAGAATTAAGTACTTATTGGACCATTTCAACTTCGATTTCTCATACGCAAAAACGTTATGTAGAGCCATCAGTTGCTCGTCGACATAATGGTTACATTAATAGCGTCACACTCTCTTTAAGCTATCAAGTTAAACCGAATTGGCTATTGTTTGGTGGTGTTGAAGGAAGTATTGACCGCAGTAAAGATAAAGCGGAGTCTTCACTTCGCCGCGGCGTAAATATTGGTACAGTATGGGAACTTAAAGATTTTGTTAGTCGTGTGAATTTGCGTTATATAAAACGTGATTTCCGCGCAGAAAATTTTTATTTTCCAGAGAAAAAACGACAAGATAAGGAATATAGCTTGAATGCAACGCTTTGGCATAACAAATTGCAGTGGAATGGTTTTATACCTAAACTGAATTATCGTTATCGTAAAATTGCCAGTAATATTCCTGAATTCTATTCACGTAAAAGTAGTGAGTGGTTTGTTTCGGTGGAAAAGCAATTTTAAATTTGATCAAAGTAAATAAAAAGTCTTACTCATTTGCTGTGAGTAAGACTTTTTTATTAAAGTGCGGTCTTTTTTTCGCTCATTTTAACCGACAACAAAAGGTAAATAACCCG
>JAHZCF010000084.1 GCA_019423005.1 Haemophilus sp. | reverse complement strand
GATATACCTCGATCAAATTAGGAGAATTGTCGATGAAAAAAATTGATTTAAATGCTGATATTGCTGAAGGTTTTCCTTTTGATGAGGCCTTATTAAAATTGCTTTCTTCTGCCAATATTGCTTGTGGTTTACATGCTGGTGGAGCAAAAGAAATGCAAAGTGCGGTTAGATTTGCGAAAGAAAATCAGGTACGCATTGGGGCTCATCCAGGCTTTCCAGATCGAGACAATTTTGGGCGTATTCAAATGGATTTACCCGCGCAAGAATTAGTTGCACATTTACGCTATCAGCTTGGCGCCTTAAAAGCAATTTGTGATGGTGAAGATGTGACGATGAGTTATGTTAAACCTCACGGTGCTTTATACAATCAAGCTGCGAAAGATGAAAAGTTAGCCCGTTTAATTGCACAAACAATTCGTCAATTTGATTCTAATTTAAAATTAATGGGATTGGCGGGTAGCTTAATGTTACGTGTAGCTGAGGAAGAAGGCTTGCAAACCATTTCTGAAGTGTTTGCGGATCGCTATTATATGCCTGATGGGAGTTTGGTACCTCGTTCGCAACCGAATGCAATGGTGGAGTCTGATGAGGAAGCCATTCAACAAGTGTTACAAATGGTAACAGAAGGTCAAGTCAAAGCCATTGATGGAAGCCTTGTGCCAGTAAAAGCAGAAAGTATCTGTTTACATGGCGATAATCAACATTCTCTACAATTTGCAGCACGCATTGTGGAAGAATTAGAAAAAAATCATATAACAATAACGGCATAAGCCGAATAAACATAACACACAACATCAACTTAACAAGGGAGGTGCTTTATGGCATCAATCACTCACCGCCGAAATGCGGTGCTGGGGGCGGCTTTTTTAATGGCGACTTCAGCAATCGGTCCGGGCTTTTTAACTCAAACGGCAACTTTTACAAACAGCTTATTAGCCAGTTTTGGCTTTGTAATTCTATTATCAATTTTGTTAGATATTGGTGCTCAACTTAATATTTGGCGAATTGTGGTGGTATCAGGAAAACGCGCGCAAGATATTTCTAATGCGGTTTTCCCTGGCGCAGGATATTTCCTTGCTGCACTTATTGTGATGGGCGGTCTCGCTTTTAACATTGGTAATGTGGGGGGCGCAGGTCTTGGTTTAAACTCGATATTCGGTATTGCACCAGAAACAGGGGCAATCATTAGCGGTATTATTGCCATTTTGATTTTCTTGCGTAAAGAAGCGGGATTATTAATGGATCGCTTTGCCCAATTAATGGGTTTTATCATGATTGCACTGACATTTTATGTCATGTTTAAAACGGAACCACCTGTTGTTGAGGCGGCATATCGCACCTTTATTCCAGAACAAATTGATCCTATTGCTATTGTGACATTAGTTGGAGGGACCGTAGGGGGCTATATTACCTTTGCAGGAGCGCATCGTTTATTAGATGCAGGTGTTCAAGGTGAAAAAGCCATGGCAGAAGTGAGTCGCAGTTCTGTATCGGCTATTTTGATCGCCTCAACTATGCGAATTGTGCTATTCCTCGCGGTACTGGGCATCGTGGTAAAAGGCGTTCCCCTTAATCCTAAAAACCCTGCTGAAACACCTTTTGAATATGTGGCAGGCAATTTCGGTCAAGTGTTATTTGGCGTCGTGATTTGGGCGGCTTCGATTACATCAGTGATTGGGGCGGCTTATACTTCAGTTTCCTTCCTAACCAGCCTTTGTCCAACTATTGAACGTAACCGTAATCGTTGGATTATCGCCTTTATCGTGATTTCTACGGTTGTTTTGGTGACTGTCGGAAAACCTGCAGCGGTATTAGTCTTTGTGGGAACATTGAATGGTTTAATTCTCCCAATTGCACTCGCATTAATTCTGTTAGCGGCTTACCGAAGTGACATTGTTGGAAGCTATAAACATCCAATTTGCTTAGCTTTTGCGGGCTGGTTTGTTGTGATTATCATGGCGATATTAAGTGGAAAAGCCATAATTTCTTATGTATCTAGTTTTGTAAGTTAGTTTTTATTTCAAACTAAAGTGCGGTCAGAATTTACTGAGAGTTTTCAGTATAATATTAAAAAAATCAACCGCACTTTCTTTATCCCTAAATCTGTGTAGAATTAAAAGTATTTAATCACAGTAAAGGAATACTGTTATGAAATTTACTCATTTTCCTTTCAAATCAAGTTTACTTACTTGCAGTATCGCTTTGCTTACTGCTTGCAATTCAATTACTTATCATCCCACTAAAACGATTGAGCAAATAGATCCACAAAAGGGATATCGCTTGGAAAATGCGATGCAGCAGGCATTACAAAAAGAAAATTTGGTGATTATGACTTTTTCAGGTGGTGGCTCTCGCGCGGCATCTTTAGGTTATGGCGTGTTAGAGCAGTTCCAAAATGTCTCAGTGCGTCCAACAGAGAAAGGTAGCACCTTATTGCAAAATATTGATATTGTGTATGGGGTGTCTGGCGGCTCAGTATTAGCAGCCTATTTTGCTTTGGAGGGACAGGACATTATCCCTAAATTTAATAATTCTTTTTTGAAAAAGAATTTCCAGAAAAAAGTCATCAATGAAGTATTTTCGGTGAGTAATGTGCCTCGGCTTACTTCTCCACAGTTTGGTCGTAGCGATTTGTTGCAGGAACAGCTCAATCTTGCGTTATATCGTGGGAAAAAATTTGCAGATCTTGAACAACGTAAAGGACCTTTTGCCGTGATTAATGCCACAGATATGACAGCAGGACAGGAAGTTTCTTTTACGCAAGATTTCTTTGATTGGCTTTGTGTTGATTTAAATGATGTTGAGATTGCTCGGGCAGTAGCGGCATCAAGCGCCGTACCATTAATTTTTTCACCGATTACGCAAAATAATCATGGTGGTTCCTGCCTCGTGGAAAATAAAAAAGAATTATTGATGCAGATGAATCCACCTAATCGGTTGTTGTTGAGTAACTTTGATGCCATGAAAAAACGCATGGAGCCTTATCAAAATAAGGCTGAAAAACCTTATTTGCACTTAGTTGATGGTGGCTTAACGGATAATTTAGGTTTGGCTAGCGTATTGGATGTGTCAAATTTACTTAGTGTCCGAAAATTATATACTGAGCTTAAGAATTATAATTTACGTAATATTGTCGTGGTAAACGTTAATGCTCAAAATGAACTTACTAGCGATATTGATAAATCAGCTGATGTACCGGGAATCAAATATGTCGTGAATACAGTGATTAATGTACCAATTAATAAAACGACAGCATCGACAGTGAAATATTCACAACAATTTGCGGATCAATGGAATGCTTACGCTAAACGTAAAAAAGGAATAAAAATTAAAGCTCATTTTGTGAATTTAAATTTAAAAGATTTGCCAGAGGGGCAATTGAAGAATGATGTTCTTAATATCGGTACATCGTTATATTTGCCAGAATCGGATGTGGATAAACTGCGCGAAGCGGCTAAGATTTTATTGGAACAATCAAAAGAATACCATAAGGCAGTGAAAGCATTGCAATAGTTTATAGGCTTAAAGTATGGTTAGAAATGACCGCACTTTTCTTTTTAAATTTTATATCAATTCCATTCATATAAAATGACAATAAAATTCACATCCATCTAGACGTCTAAATCTTTAATGAAGACGTTAATTTTGTTACACTCAGTCTATCATTAGAATGAATTAAATATAGGAAAGCAAAATGAGTAAACTTTTTCCAAATGCCACTATTC
>JAHZCF010000083.1 GCA_019423005.1 Haemophilus sp. | reverse complement strand
ATGCCTTTGCAAGATCTTTTTGTAAAAAAATGTAAATTTTTTCTTAGTTGAAGATTTTTTCGCCTATTCGCACAAAAAATAGATCATTTTTGTTACTTAATTAATCGTTTTGCTATTCTTGGCAAATCTGCAATAGAATCCAAAACATAATCAGCGAGGTTCTCTCCCTCTTCTGTAATAGGTTTGCCTGTTCTCACTAAAATATTTGTTTTCACTTTTGCGCCAATGCCCGCTTTAAGATCTTCAATCTTATCACCAACCATAATAGATTGTGCAGGATCGATTTTCAGCGCTTGAATTGCCTCTAATAACATGCCTGATTTTGGTTTTCTACATGCACAGTCTTCTTTATATTCGCCTTTCCCTTCTGGATGATGAGGACAATAATAGATACCATCTAAATCTACTCCACGATCAGCTAATGACCAATCCATCCATTCTGTAAGTTGCAAAAACTGATCTTCTGAAAAATATCCACGAGCAATGCCCGATTGATTGGTCACTAAAACTAAAAGGTATCCCATTTCCTTCAATTCTTTTAATGCATCAATACTGCCTTCTATAAATTGGAAATCATCAATTTTATGGACATACCCATGGTCAATATTTAAAGTGCCATCGCGATCTAAAAAAACAGCTTTCTTCATATATTTTCTCATTTATCTTTTTCTTAAGCCAAAATTATCCCTTTTATCCTTAATATAAGCAATAATAAGTCATAACCGATCCGTCTAAAAAAGATCCCATAAGATATTGACACAGCATTCTAGACGTCTAGAATACAAATGAAATTCAAATATTAACTGAGAACAAGGGCTTATATGATTAAGCTAAATAACATTACGAAGATTTTTACACTTCCAGATAAAAAACTGACTGCACTTGATAATGTTTCATTACATGTGCCGAAGGGGCAGATTTGCGGTGTCATTGGTGCTTCTGGTGCAGGTAAAAGTACACTTATCCGTTGTGTAAACTTATTAGAAAGACCGACTCATGGTGCCGTTGTCATCGATGATGTGGATCTGACTCAACTTTCTGACGCTGAATTAGTGAAAACACGCCGACAAATCGGCATGATTTTCCAACATTTTAATTTGTTGACCTCTCGAACTGTTTTTGAAAACGTTGCGTTGCCACTTGAATTAGAAAATAAATCGAAAGCAGAAATTCAAGAAAAAACGACTGCACTTTTAGCACTTGTAGGATTAAGTGATAAACATAATGTATATCCTGCTAATCTCTCTGGTGGTCAAAAACAACGTGTAGCGATTGCGCGTGCACTAGCAAGCGATCCAAAAGTCTTACTTTGTGATGAAGCGACTAGTGCATTAGATCCAGCTACAACTCAATCCATTCTAAAATTATTAAAAGAAATCAACCGCACTTTAGGTATCACCATTCTTCTTATTACCCATGAAATGGAAGTAGTTAAACGCATCTGCGATCAAGTTGCCGTGATTGATAAAGGACGTCTGATTGAACAAGGCACGGTTAGCAAAATTTTCTCTAATCCGAAAACAGAATTGGCTCAAGAGTTTATCAGTTCTACCTTCCACATTACCTTGCCGGAAGAATATTTAGAAAATCTATCCGATACGCCAAAACATGCCAAATCGTATCCGATCATCAAATTTGAATTTACTGGTCGCTCCGTCGATGCACCATTACTTTCTCAAGCATCGAAAAAATTTGGCGTAGAGCTCAGTATCTTAACCTCACAAATTGATTATGCCGGTGGCGTAAAATTTGGCTTTACCATTGCGGAGGTTGAAGGTGATGAAGATGCGATTACGCAAGCCAAAGTTTATTTAATGGAAAATAACGTTCGAGTAGAGGTACTAGGCTATGTTCAATGATTTATGGGCAACATTTAGCCAACAATTCCCCGATAATTTTGCGAGTTTATTAACCGTATCGACCGTTGAAACGGTTTACATGTCGGTATTGTCGACATTAATTGCGGCTTTATTAGGCTTACCACTTGGTTTTTTAACCTTTTTAACCAATAAAGGGGCGATTTTAGAAAACAAAAAACTCAATGCGTTCTTAAACGTCATTATTAATATCGGACGTTCAATCCCTTATATTATTTTGTTACTCGCTTTAATTCCAATTACCAGTTGGTTACTTCCTGGCGGTAGTATTGGTTCTAATGCGGCAATTGTGTCATTAAGTGCTGCAGCTACACCATTTTTTGCACGTCTTACGAGCAATGCACTTTTTGAGATCCCAACCGGTTTGACTGAAACAGCAAAAGCCATGGGCGCAACCAATTGGCAAATTATTCGTAAATTCTATTTGCCTGAATCTTTACCAACGCTTATCAATGCGATTACACTCACTTTCGTGACATTAATTGGCTATACCGCAATGGCAGGAACACAAGGCGGTGGCGGTTTAGGAAGCCTCGCCATTAACTATGGCGTCTATCGTAATATGCCATCAGTAACTTGGGCAGCAACGATTGTTATCGTGATTATCGTGATGCTCAGTCAAAAATTAGGCGACACACTCGCAAAACGAGTGGATCACCGTTAATTATTTTCTACCATTTTATTCACAACAAGGAAAAAACATGAAATTAAAAAACTTATTTGCTATCACCGCTATCGCGTCAGCATTAGTATTAACAGGTTGTAAAGAAGAGAAAAAAGCAGATGCAGCATCAACTGCACCTGCTCCTACATCAATCAAAGTTGGTGTAATGGCGGGTCCTGAGCACCAAGTTGCAGAAACCGCGGCAAAAGTAGCAAAAGACAAATACAACTTAAATGTTGAATTTGTTTTATTCAATGACTACGCTTTACCAAACACGGCTGTATCTAAAGGTGATTTAGATGCTAACGCAATGCAACACAAACCTTACTTAGATGAAGATGTAAAAGCGAAAAACTTAAACAACTTAGTGATCGTTGGTAACACCTTTGTTTACCCACTTGCTGGTTATTCTAAAACCATCAAAAATGTAAATGACTTAAAAGAAGGCGCTAAAATCGTTGTTCCAAACGATCCTTCAAACCGTGGTCGTGCATTAATCCTTCTTGAGAAACAAGGTTTAATCAAACTTAAAAATTCTAACGATCTTCTTTCAACTGTCGCAGATATCGTTGAAAATCCGAAAAACTTAAAAATTTCTGAAGTGGATACCTCTGTTGCAGCTCGTGCATTAGATGATGTTGATCTTGCGGTTGTAAATAACACTTATGCGGGTCAAGTTGGCTTAAATGCACAAGATAACGGTGTATTCGTGGAAGATAAAGATTCTCCATACGTAAACATCATCGTTGCGCGTACTGATAACAAAGACAGCAAAGCGATCCAAGATTTCGTGAAAGCATACCAAACTGAAGAAGTTTACCAAGAAGCGAAAAAACACTTTAAAGATGGTGTTGTAAAAGGTTGGTAATCTTAGCTTAAGCAAAATATTTCAAAGCCACCGATAAGGTGGCTTTTTTATTGATGAAAAGAAAGTGCGGTCATTTTTACGATACTTTTCCAAACGAAAAACGCATCAAAAACTGACCGCACTTTTTGTATTAAGATAATAAAAAACCCTAGCCTAAACTCGGGTTTTCTTTTTATCGATTAGCGATTATTCTGCATCATCTGCCATATTAAGCATTTCTGCTAAGTTAGTTGTTGCATCATCTGCTGTCATCACGAATTCATCAGCAATTGCTGCTTCATCGTCTTCAGACAATTTAATCACAACATCGTCTACAATACGTTTTTTGTGACGACCTTGGTGATATGCAAAACCAGTACCAGCTGGGATTAAACGACCTACGATTACGTTCTCTTTCAAGCCTCGTAATTCATCACGTTTACCCGCCACTGCCGCTTCAGTAAGCACGCGAGTGGTTTCTTGGAACGATGCTGCAGAAATGAAGGATTCTGTCGCCAATGACGCTTTGGTAATACCCAGTAATTCACGTTCGAATTCAACTGGTGGTTTACCTTCCGCTTCACGTTTACGGTTAACAATTTTCACGCGAGCCACTTCAACTTGTTCCCCTTCGAGGAATTCGCTGTCATAAGCTTTCGTAATGACTGCTTTACGTAACATTTGACGTACGATAACTTCGATGTGCTTATCGTTAATTTTTACCCCTTGTAAGCGGTAAACTTCTTGTACTTCGTTCACGATATATTCAGTTACAGCACGAACACCGCGTAAACGTAAGATATCGTGTGGAGTCTCTGCACCATCAGAAATCACATCACCACGTTCTACCATCTCACCTTCAAATACGTTGAGTTGACGCCATTTTGGAATCATTTCTTCGTAGATTTCACCTTCAGTTGGGGTGATTAGCAAGCGACGTTTACCTTTGGTTTCTTTACCGAAGGACACGATACCTGAAATTTCTGCCAAGATTGCAGGCTCTTTCGGTTTACGTGCTTCGAATAAGTCAGCAACGCGTGGAAGACCACCAGTAATATCTTTAGTACCCACAGATTCTTGTGGAATACGTGCAAGTGGTTCACCCACTTTCACTTCCGCACCGTCATCTAAACTTACGATTGCTTTACCTGGTAAGAAGTATTGCGCAATAACGTCAGTTTCAGGTAAGAAGATATCGTTACCTTTTGCATCAACTAATTTGATGGTTGGACGTAAATCTTTACCTGCAGTTGCACGTTCACCCACGTCTTGTACCACAATAGAAGAAAGACCGGTTAATTCATCCGTTTGACGAGTTACAGTTAAACCGTCCACGATATCAACGAATTTAACAAAACCTGATACCTCAGAGACAACTGGCATGGTATGTGGATCCCAGTTTGCCACTGTTTCACCTGCTGATACTTCTTGACCGTCTGCTTTATTCAATACAGTACCGTAAGGCACTTTATAGTGCTCTTTTGTACGACCGAATGCATCAGTTACGGTTAATTCAGTATTACGAGAAGTTAAAACTAATTTACCTT
>JAHZCF010000082.1 GCA_019423005.1 Haemophilus sp. | reverse complement strand
TAGAAAAACGGAAGCATTGTATCAATCAAATGAAAGACAACCAATCTTTTCTCTATTCGGTTTTTATTACATCCACTAATGTGGGCTGAACGATTGAGGCATAATCTTGTGTATTGAGAATAATAGAGCGTTCTAACGTACCTGCATTAAATGCTAATTCATCATAACGAGACAGTAAGCTAGGATCGGCAATTAATAACAAATCAGGATGAAAGCTAAAAGGCGGAATTGCACCAAATACACAGTCAGTTAGGGCGTCTACTTCTGCTGAACTAGCAAGAGAGGCTTTAGTGCCGCCTAAATAGGCTGCCACTTTGCTTAAATCAGATTGTTGATCAGCCGGCAATATCACTAATACCGCTTGTTTTACGCCATTTCCCTTTACTTTGCATACTAACGCTTTTGCCCCTTGCCCTAATTCTGTACCACGGATTTTAGCCACTTCCTCTGATTTTCCTGCAGTGGGGTGTTCAACCACACGATAGCGTGCTTGATGCTCATCTAAAAGTGCGGTCAATTTTTCAAATGTTTTGACAGACATGCTGGTTCCTTAAAGGGGGGATCCTTTAATAAGGATTCGAGCCCCCTTTTTTATGTGAGTACAGGAATAGATCTATTTTTTAGTCTTTTTCTCTTTTACAAAGTGTTTGCCATCAAAACGATAATAAATGCGTTCAGAGGTCATTTTCCCGTTACCACATGTATCTTCAAATTGATGTACTAGCGGGAAGCTAAAGCGGTTATTTTTCAAGTCGTAATCAAAATAGGCATTTGATTTTGGTAAATCATTATTCGTATATGAGATATACGATACACCTATATTAGAAGTCGGTTCTTTACCTTGAATCAGATTGGCTTCTTCTAAACCTTTTTCCGTAATTTGATAAAATTTCGCTGCGATAGCATGATGACATTGACTGTAGATGTCAGCAGTTTCTACAAAATAGTAAGGTTTTCCATTCAATTTAGGGGCTGTTAGGCTGGTTATATCAGAATCAGAGTCTAACTCATTAAATTCCGTTTTCCAAGTGCTGTTAGGTAACTGATAACGCCAAATGCTGCCATATTCGTGCATTGTGCCGCCAGATTGCCAATCCCAAGTAAGAATCTGAAGCTTATTGTCTTTTGAAGTGAGCACGCCAACACCCGCTTTAGGTGCTTTTTCCCAAGCGCAGAATTTGCCTTCTAAATTTTCAATTTTGGCTAACGCCTCTTTAAAACGTTTTTCTGAAGACTGGTATTTTTCTTCATTGTTTTCGTTATAGCTGCCGTAGGTTTTCATCTCTGAATAACTTGTTGCTAATTCTGTATCAATGATTTCACATTGATTAGCGTAAGCGGCAGAAGAAAAGAGACACAGGCAAAGTAAGGTTTTTTTCATAGAGTGTTCCTTTTTTAAGATTATCTTTCGCAAGCAGAGAAGGTGATTGTGCAATTCGCTGAATTCGCTTTGCAGGCTTCTAAGGCTTCTTGTTCAGCTTTTTCTCGCTTCATTCTGAAATTGCGAACTGCAGCATATTTTTCAGGAGAATCTCCTGTTGCCAATGCAACACAAGCATGATTAGCTTCTGTGACAATTTGACAATGTTGTTTATTTGCATCATTTGAAGCAAGCTCACAATCCTTTAGTGCTTTATTTTGAGCAGGCTTTATCATACCTCCCTCGCCATAACCAAAAGCACCATTTTGTGGATTATAAGCAATTACACTCCACCAATTAGGAAAATCTAGAAGTGGCGGTCGTGGTGGATACGACATTTGATCTTCGTTTGAAGGTGTTGTTGCAAAAGCCGAAACGGATAAAGCACATAAAGCCAATGTAAGTGATTTTTTCATAAGAATCCTTTTATTAGGGCGTATCTGATACGCTCTACATTGATTTTAAGCGTTTATTGATACATATAGTATTTATATTGCGCGTCTAATTGACGAATTTCAATTTGGCAGTTTTTAGCTTTGCTGGCTTGGCAATTTAATAACGCTTCCTGTTCAACTGCGCCACAGATGCCAGAACGAGAGAAGAAGTAAGTCCAATTCCCGTTTTTATCTTTTGATGATGCCATAGCAAGACAGCCATTTAATTGTGTTGCAGCTCCTTCGCATTCTCCTCGTTCTGCTTTTTCACAGTGCATTCTTGCATCCATAATCGCTACAGATTCGCCTAAAAAGCCAGTTGACCATCCCCAATCTCCAGTGGCTTTATTGATGGCAATCGCAGCATAGTAGTCAGAACCGACTGGTGGCCCTACTTGCGCATTTGAATATCCCCCTTGCGGAGGGGCTGAATTATACATAATCATTTTTCCATCAGGACCAATAATTCGACACGTTCCAGTTGCTGGATCAAATTGCCCACCACAGCTATTTGCATAAGGGCTGCAAGCAAGTATCATCAATAGAATTAACCCGTATTTTTTCATTTTATTCCTTGTAAAAAGTGAGAGAAATTTGACCGCTCTTGTATCAAGGCGATTAAGGTCGTGCGAAACTTTTTAAAATTCATGCACAAGTATGTGTGATAAATATGCGTGAATTTTCCACATTTACATACACTATCTTAAAAGTTTATTGATACATAAAGTATGGATAATTTGCGTCTAATTGCCGAATTTCAATTTGACAGTTTTTAGCTTTGCTGGCTTGGCAATGTAATAACGCTTCCTTTTCAACTGCGCCGCAAATCCCAGAATTTGAAAAGAAGTAAGTCCAATTCCCTTTTTTATCTTTTGACGATGCCATAGCAAGACAGCCATTTAATTGTGCTGCCGCTCCTTCACATTCTCCTCGTTCTGCTTTTTCACAGTTCATTTTGGCATCTAGGATAGCCGTAGATTCGCCTAAAAAGCCACTTGACCATCCCCAATCTCCAGTGGCTTTATTGATGGCAATCGCAGCATAGTAGTCAGAACGAGCTGGTGCTACTGGTGCATTCGAATATCCTCCTTGAGATGAGCAATTTGGATTATAACCATAGCTGCATAATGAAGGATCATTCTGCAATGCCCCTCTGGTTGCATCATAAGTGGGATTGGCATAGGTATTGCTAGCAAGCATCATTGATAGAATTAACCAATATTTTTTCATTTTTTATTCCTTGTGAAAAATCCTGTGAGGTTTGTCTTCTCTTTATTGTAAAAGCATATTACTAAGCAAGGTGTTAGTTAAAAAACTTTGCATCTATACCATATAGCACATCTAAATCATGCTGTGGTAAGAAGTCTTTTTCTTTTACTTGATATTGCACAACTTTGTTATTTTGCAGCACTTTTTTCACCTCGCCTTTACCTTTCCAGCAGAAAGAAACAATCTGATCTTTTGGTCTTTCAATGGTAAGCGTAAAATCCGCAATAGGTTTTGCCCAGTTTGCTCCAGTTTTGAGAATATAACCTAGCTCACGGTAGTATATCCCTTGATTAGATTTTGCTTTTACTGATTTTTTAAATGATGGATCAATACAAAAGGTATCGGCAAACTTTTTATAATTAACGAGATCATGAAGCCCCATGCCAGATCCTAAAAGAGGGACATATTCGTGCTGAATTTGAGTAGTTGAATTAGCTTTAAAGGTTTGCTGCCAGCTATAAATAATTTGCCCGCCCCAAAAGACTTCCATATCGACCCCCTCGCCATCTTCAGAGTCTTTGTATGCGAATTTGGCAAGACGTGGGTCCTGACATTTTAAGATTTTCTTATCTGCAGAATCTGATTTACGCAACCAAGGCTCCATTAATTCTTCTTCAGTTAAACCACAGGCACGAAGAATGTCCGTGACATCGTGAGAAACCAATTCTCTTTTCTCTGGATCATCTGCATTTTTGGTTTCGTAAAAGAACGCTCGTACATGAGTCGTCGGTTTGATTTCTTTACCATTCGCATAAATCTTAAAAGAATTGATTAAACTTTGGGTGTCGGCAAAATCACCGTAATCGTGCAGCATCACTTCCGGTAATGGGAATAGCACCGTCTCAGTAATGTCTTTATCGGTCAGATTGCGATATTCATATTCCACCTTAATTTTATCTTGGCTGATAAATAGGTTTTCTTTTTGCATCTCAATGTGTTCATTCTTAATATATTCCACACCACCAGTAGAGACTGTTCCTGTACTGTCGTTAGCTTGAGCCATAAATGGAAGACAAAGAATCGTTAAGAGAAGAGATTTTTTCATGATTGGTGATCCTTGTAAAAAATGAGAAAAATTTGACCGCTCTTGTAGCAAGAAGATTAAAGTAGTATGGGCTTTTACAATTCACGCACGAGTGTGTATGACAGCCGTGCATGAATGTCTCCCTATAAGCTAGTTTCTTAATAGCGGTTCAACCAAGTATTGATACTCAGAATCAAGCTGGCGGATTTCAATTTTACAGTTTTTAGCTTTGCTTGCCCGACAGTTTGATAGTGCTTCTTTTTCAACTGAGCCACAAGTCCCCGAATTTGATAAGAAATAAGACCAACTACCATTTTTGCCTCTAGATGATGCCATTGCAAGACAACCATTGAGTTGTGTTGCTGTAGCTTCACATGGGCCATTTCCTGCTTTTTCACAGTTATTTTTGGCATCTTCGATAGCAGAAAATTCAGTCAAAGTACCTGTTGACCACCCCCAATCACCAGTATTTCTATTCACAGCGATTGCTGCGTAAGAAGGGATGGGTTGGCTAGCGGCGTTTGAGTAGTCATCACTTGAATACCCTCCGGAATATCCACTTTGAGGTGGGGCTGAATTATACAGGATCATTTTTCCGTCAGGACCAATAATTCGGCAGGTTCCACTTGCAGGATCAAATTGCCCGCCACAGCTATTAGCATAGGGGGATCCAGCAAGTATCATCAATGGGATTAACCAATATTTTTTCATTTTTATTCCTTGTAAAAAGTGAGAAAAATTTGACCGCTCTTGTGGTAAGGCAATTAACGTATTGTATATTTTTCAAATACGCTACAAACTAAAATAATTTTTGTTTTGCTTGGCTAATTTTAAAACCGTGTTTTTCTTGGTTTGAGCAAGTTAATGAATCCCCAGACGCAGTGCATTGCCAGCCTTTGCTTTTAATTGTTTCTCCGTCTTTTAAGATCTGAGAGTCTGGCACAGCGGGGGTGTCACTTGCACAAACAAGTGAGGCTTTTCCGGTAGCGCCAACAGAAAATAGCTCGCCCCATTCGAATTCACAATCTTTCGGACGCGGTAAAATCGGTTTTCCTTTGATTGTGGTAACACATTCAACTTTGGGGGTTAGACCAGGAATGTCGCCAGAGCAATAAATAGCATCATTAGCAGTGCGGAAACTGATAAAAGAGTCTGAGTTTGATGCTGTTTCTATTTGCGGGGTTAAGGCAAAGCTAGAAACAGAGAAAGTATATAAAGCGAATACAAATAATTTTTTCATGTTGAATTCCTTGTTGAATGGCGGAATTGGTAAAATTCCTACAAAATTTAACCGCTGCAAACCCTTTTGAATTGCTAAGTTATGAGTTTACTTGTTTTATTTCTTACAATAAAGGTAGGATAACAAACTTAACAATAATGGGCATAAAAAATAAATATAAACCGATGAGGTTTGGAATATGCCATCATAATTGGTGTCTTGTAGCCCATTCAAATTAAATAAATATTTCCCGAATACTCCAGCTTCCGCCATCCATAGTAACATCGCAAAGCGACGATAAAAACGTTGAAAAATAGCAAAAAAGAGATAGCTAAAAGTGGTAATGGCAATAAGTCTAAAATAGATATTAATAGAATGATTTAGATTATTAGCCACAGGATCGTTTAACGTTAAATCATAACCCGTTACCTGCAACCATTGCACACCGAAGTTATGCCAGAAATAAGCACTAAATAACAACATGGCGAAATGCGTTAAAAGGAGTAGGATTCTCATTTGGAATGTATCAAAAGTATGAAATATTTTTTATGGTATCTTCTTTATTCACTTTAAATTATGAATATTGCTCTTGTGAACCATAATAAGTCGTTAAGGTTAGGACGATCATACTGTTTATTTAGAATAGATCAATACTTTATTAAAATACTCAGATAAATATCTTTCTGAAATGCTTGAATGTTTATTCTTTTAAAGAGATGAGTAAATCATAGACAAATACATTTATGCTCCGTACTATGTTTCTTTTTCTTTGGTATCGTTTATGACTCGAATTAATCTTGTTCCGCCTGAGGAACTTTGTGATCAGCATCTTTT
>JAHZCF010000081.1 GCA_019423005.1 Haemophilus sp. | reverse complement strand
GCACTGGTTTTTCTTAAGAGTCACAACAGCGCGTCGTTGTGTGGGATGCATTATATGGATTTTTGGAATCCACGCAAGCACTTTTTTTAAGAAACTTCTTCAATAGATGATTTTTTAGACGCCAACTCCTTTATATGAATGCTATTCGGCCTTTTTTGAGGTTCGCTTACAACGTCTAAACCCATTTGCAGAAAGTATTTCATTAAGTTTACTAAGACCTCTTTCCTTCTCTTTCTCAGTATAAAACTCACAATTACGATTCTCTAAAGCACCTCGAAGCCGCCAATAGAAAGCTTCAGTTGCCCCAATATCCGCTTTCTTCAAACGAACAATCGCATTTTCAGCGCCTATTTGCCGTAAGGTATCAACATTATCAATACCCACTTTCTTCAGCGCTCTTTCATACTTAACCGATAAATTCGGTAAATCACGAATTCTCCCAATCTTAGATAGTGCAGAATCTAATTTTTCCTTCCTGATTTGACTAATAGAAAGAATGATCAAGGTTCTCATTAAAACATTATCTTTCAAGATACTTTCAGTTAAAGCATAATAATCAGATAATACGAAGCGTTTATTGAGTTCATTTGTTGCAAAAGGTTTACAGCCAAGTCCTTTTAATTTTATCGAAAGCTCATCCTTAGCACGTAAGTAAACCTTATTGTTTGCCCAAACCGCAAACATATCTTTCTCTTTATGATACAAGCCATATCCCGTAAATAAATTTTTACTTGTCACATCTCCGATAAGTTGATTTAACAAATCACATACTTTACTGATATGATCATTTGGGATTATGAGAGTTTTCATTTTAAAACTCCTCCTTACTTAAGGTTAATCACATACGACTATACCAAGAAGTACTTCTCAAAAATGGTTATATCATAACCAGTTAAAGATGACGAATATAAAATTTCAAATTTGTGAGAAAGATCGCAAATGCAAAATTTATTTATTGATAAACAACTAGATAAGAAAAAACAAGCTTATAGTTTAATATTTAACCATTAGAATTTTTTAAAATTCAGGAGTAAAAATGACAGTAGGACTCGTTCTTGAAGGCGGCGGCATGAGAGGAATGTTTACAGCAGGCGTTCTTGATGCACTCATGGAACAAAACATTCAAATAGATAAAATTATTGGCGTTTCTGCGGGGGCATTATTTGGCATAAATTATGCATCCAATCAAAAAGAAAGAGCGTTGAGATATAACCTAAAATATCTTAAAGATAAACGGTACATGGGATTTCATAGCCTTTTTACAACAGGCAACATTGTCAATAAAGACTTCGCTTTCTATGATCTCCCCTTTAATCTCGACCCTTTTGATCAAAATGAATTTGAAAAATCTCACATTGATTTCTATTTAGCTGCCACAAACATCGAGAATGGTAAAGCTGAATATTTCAAAATCGAAAATGTTTTCAAAGAAATGGAATACTTCAGAGCAACCTCGGCCATGCCTTTTGTCTCGCAATTTGTGGAAATCAATGGGCAAAAATATCTAGACGGTGGAATTGCTGATAGTATTCCATTTGAAAAAGCACAAGAGCTCGGTTGTGATAAAATCATCGTCATTTTAACCCAACCTATCGACTACCGTAAAACAAAATCTTCTTCTTTTTTATTCAAACTTTTTTATCGCAAATATCCACACTTAGTTAAAACCTTAGAAAATCGCTACCGCACTTATAATGAACAAGTAGAAGAAATCATTCGTTTAGAAAAACAAAATAAAATCTTTGTAATCCGTCCAAATGTACCGCTCAATATAGGTCGATTAGAACGAGATGAAACCAAAATAAGAACTGTATATGAACTGGGTGAAAAAATTCTCTCAGCACAAATTCAAGATCTAAAAAAATACTTAACAAGTTGATTTTAAATAAACTATTTCTCAATTTTGGAATCTGGTTCACATTTTTTCGTCAAGGAAAAAATTTTCTCTTGATACTGTACATCAATACAGATATAATCTAGCCAAATTTAGATAACTCTATTCAAGAAGGTTTTATATGGCAACTCAAGAAGAAAAGCAAAAAGCGCTCGCCGCAGCACTTGGTCAAATTGAAAAGCAATTCGGTAAAGGCTCAATTATGAAATTGGGTGATACTCAAGCCCTTGATGTAGAATCTGTTTCAACTGGTTCTTTAGGTCTTGATGTCGCTCTTGGTATTGGTGGTTTACCAATGGGTCGTATTGTTGAAATATTTGGACCGGAATCTTCTGGTAAAACAACCTTAACCTTATCTGTTATCGCTCAAGCGCAAAAAGTCGGTAAAACCTGCGCGTTTATCGATGCGGAGCATGCTCTTGATCCTATTTATGCAGCAAAACTTGGTGTTGATGTAAAAGAGCTCTTGGTCTCCCAGCCAGACAACGGTGAACAAGCACTTGAAATTTGTGATGCATTAGTACGTTCTGGTGCTGTAGATGTCGTCATCGTAGACTCGGTTGCTGCACTCACCCCGAAAGCTGAAATTGAAGGTGAAATGGGTGATTCACACATGGGTTTACAAGCGCGTTTAATGTCTCAAGCGCTAC
>JAHZCF010000080.1 GCA_019423005.1 Haemophilus sp. | reverse complement strand
ATGGCCAAATTTTAGGTACAACTATCCAATCAGGTTTCAATGATGCAAAAGGTGACTCAACCATCCCTGTACAAGTATTTGACTCATCAACTACACCGATTAATGACATTATTGCACAGGCAAAAGCATCGGGTATTAAAGCGTTAGTCGGTCCATTGCTTAAACAAAATGTCGATGCCATCATTGCGAATCCAAGCGCAGTACAAGGCATGGATGTGCTCACATTAAATGCAACAGCAAATACTCAAGCAATTAACCAAGTCTGTTATTACGGTTTATCTCCAGAAGATGAAGCTGAGTCCGCTGCGAACAAAATGTGGAAAGATGGTATTCGCAATCCAATTGTTGCCATGCCGCAAAATGATTTAGGACAACGTGTAGGAAACGCATTCAACGTGCGTTGGCAACGTTTAGCAGGTACAGATGCGAATATTCGCTACTATAATTTACCAGCTGATATTACCTACTTCTTCCAAGGTACACCG
Organism: Haemophilus sp.; assembly: GCA_019423005.1. Taxonomy (GTDB): domain Bacteria; phylum Pseudomonadota; class Gammaproteobacteria; order Enterobacterales; family Pasteurellaceae; genus Haemophilus_D. The sequence continues at coordinate 6,852 of JAHZCF010000080.1, read as the reverse complement.
CAAGATACAAGTGCACTTTATGTCATCTCTTCACCAGATGAATTGGCTGAAATCAAAGGTTATTTAGATACCAGCAATCCGAATGTCCGTATCTATGCAAGCTCTCGTTCTAACGCGGCAAGTAATACACCAGAATACTATGCGAAAATGAATGGCGTTCAATTTAGCGATATTCCATTCTTTAAACAAAGCGATTCTTCACAATATCAAAAAGTGGCTGGCTCAACCGGTGGTGAATTCCAATTAATGCGTTTATATGCAATGGGTTCTGATGCATGGTTGCTCATCAATCACTTTAATGAATTACGCCAAGTACCAGGTTACACCTTAAGTGGTTTAACCGGTCAGCTTAGCGCAGATTCAAACTGTGATGTGGACCGCGATATGACATGGTATCAAGTACAAGATGGTAACGTGGTAGCGGTTGCGAACTAATCCATGTTTTCATTAAAACGTCAACAAGGGGCGGGCTTTGAACATCAAGCCCGCCTTTTCTTAGAGGCTAAGGGGCTTAAATTCATCGCGGCGAATCAACATTTCAAATGCGGTGAATTAGATCTCATTATGCAAGATGGGCAAACCATTGTATTTGTTGAAGTTCGTCAACGATCCAGCTCCGCATTCGGATCCGCGGTTGAAAGTGTGGATTGGCAAAAGCAACAAAAATGGCTGAATGCCGCAAATTTATGGCTTGCTAAACGCAACCTAAGCCTCGAAGATGCGGATTGTCGTTTTGATCTTATCGCCTTTGGAAAAAACGCCAGTGATATCCAATGGATTCCTAATTTTCTCGATTAACCTTTTCCGATTATGTTACAAAAAGTTAAAGATATTTATAGCGAAAGTATTCAGATTCAAATCTCTGCTTCAAGTCTATTATCAGAAAATATTGCCACTGCCACACAAATGGTGATGCAATGTTTGTTAAGTGGTCATAAAGTGATTGCCTGTGGCGTCGCTCGCTCTTACGCGAATGCCCAATTTTTAGTATCAAACTTGCTTAATCGTTACGATTTTGAGCGCCCTAGTCTACCATCCGTAAATCTTAACCTTGAAAGTGCGGTCGGTTCTTCACTGGTTTTTGATCAACCTATCGATCAACTGTATCAACATCAATTTAACGCTATCGCAAAACCTGGCGATTTATTGATAGCCTTTGCGCCTCTTGGAACAGAAAAAGCAGTGCTAAATACGATTGCTAATGCCGTCAACAAAGAAATTCAGGTCATTGCCTTAACCGGTGCAAATAATGATGCGATTCAAGGTGTGTTAGCTGAAGCAGATTTAGAAATCTCTATTCCTGCAACGAAAGAAGCGCGTATTTTGGAAAATCATTTATTCGTCATAAATGCACTGTGTGAGCTTGTTGATAGCACACTTTTTCCAAGAGCTTGACATTAAAGGCTTTTCCAACCAAACTATTTCTAAAATTAATTGACTAATTAATTAACTCACTCATTTATAAAAAGGAGATTAATGATGAAATTAACCCCATTAAAAAAACTCGCCTTCGTACTTGGTGCATCTATTATGTTACAAGGCTGTGTGGCGGCTGTACTTGGCGGTGCAGCAGCAGGTGCTAAAGTCGCAACGGATCCTCGTACAATGGGGACGCAAGTCGATGATGAAACTTTAGAAGTAAAAGTTGAAAATGCATTAGATAAAGATGCACAAATTAAATCGGAAGGTCGTGTCCATGCCGTTTCTTATAGCGGACGTGTGTTATTGATTGGTCAAGTACCGAGTGAAGGCGTGAAAGAAACCGCAACCAGTCTTGCAAAAGGCGTGGACGGTGTGAATGATGTCTATAATGAATTACGTGTGGGCAATAAAATTAACTTTGGTCAAATTACCAAAGACAGTTGGATTACCACACAAATTAAATCAAAACTCTTCGTTGGCGATAATGTAAAAGCCACAGATGTGAAAGTGATCACCGAAAATGGTGAAGTATTCTTACTCGGAAACGTCACTCAATCACAAGGTGACTCAGCGGCAGAAATTGCAAGTAAAGTTACTGGTGTTCAAAAAGTCGTCAAAGTATTTAAATACTTGAATTAATTAAACTTTTAAACATTGAAGTGCGGTCAAAAATCATCTCGTTTTTGACCGCACTTTTTTCTTTACAAAGATTTACAAAAAAGATCCTGCTTAAAAAAACATCACTTCGAAAAAAAGTTATTTGTTTTAAATGACTTATCTTTTGTCAATAATGTAAGTAAAAAATTTACTGCTTGAATTCAATTTTAAAACACTCTATCTTGTGCATCGTTATTTTTCATAACACTATATCTTGTGTTTTTTAAAGTCATCTCTCTAGCAGGTTTTATCTCCCATGAACAAAGGATTAATGGTTACAAAGCGCGATGGTACGCTTGAACAAATCAATTTAGACAAAATTCACCGTGTGATTACTTGGGCGGCTGAAGGCTTGGAAAACGTCTCTGTTTCTCAAGTTGAATTGCGTTCTCATATTCAATTTTATGAAGGCATTCGTACGTCTGATATTCACGAAACGATTATTAAAGCTGCAGCAGACCTAATCAGCAAAGATACCCCTGATTATCAATACCTTGCTGCACGTCTTGCGGTTTTCCATTTACGCAAAAAAGCGTATGGCCATTTTGATCCGCCTCGTTTATACGATCATGTGAAAAAATTAGTGCGCATGGGCAAATATGATCCTGCACTTTTAGCCGACTATACTCGTGAAGAATGGGATGAAATGGATGGGTTTATTGATCACTGGCGTGATATGACCTTTTCTTATGCTGCTGTGAAACAGCTAGAAGGAAAATACTTAGTTCAAAACCGTGTAACCGGTGAGATCTATGAATCTGCGCAATTCCTTTATTTATTAGTTGCAGCGAGCTTATTCTCCAAATATCCGCAAGAAACCCGTTTGGATTACATTCGTCGTTTCTATGATGCGACATCAACCTTCAAAATTTCTTTACCTACGCCTATCATGGCGGGGGTTCGTACGCCTACTCGTCAATTCAGCTCTTGCGTATTGATTGAATGTGGTGACAGCTTAGACTCTATCAATGCTACCTCTGCAGCAATCGTAAAATACGTTTCACAACGTGCAGGTATCGGGGTGAATGCAGGTGCAATTCGTGCGTTAGGTAGCCCTATTCGTGGTGGTGAAGCATTCCATACAGGCTGTATTCCATTCTATAAACACTTCCAAAGTGCTGTAAAATCTTGTTCACAAGGTGGCGTACGTGGTGGTGCGGCGACAGTTTACTACCCGATTTGGCACTTAGAAGTTGAAAGCTTATTAGTATTGAAAAATAACCGTGGTGTGGAAGATAACCGTGTTCGTCACATGGACTACGGCGTACAGTTAAATAAATTAATGTATCAACGCTTAATTAAAGGCGCAGATATTACTTTATTTAGCCCTTCAGACGTGCCTGGACTTTATGAAGCCTTCTTTGCTGATCAAGATAAATTTGAAGAACTTTACGTGAAATACGAACAGGATCCAAATATCCGCAAACGTTCTGTAAAAGCCGTTGAGTTATTCTCTTTATTGATGCAAGAACGTGCATCAACTGGTCGTATTTATATCCAAAACGTGGATCACTGTAATACTCACTCACCGTTTGATCCGCTTGTTGCACCAGTGCGCCAATCTAACTTATGTTTAGAAATTGCATTGCCAACTAAACCATTACAACATTTCCATGATGAAAATGGTGAAATTGCGCTTTGTACACTTTCTGCGTTCAACTTGGGTAAATTAGATGATTTAGATGAGTTAGAAAATCTTGCCGATCTCGCAGTACGTGCATTAGATGCATTACTTGATTACCAAGACTACCCTGTTCCTGCGGCGAAACGTTCTTCATTAGGTCGTCGTTCACTTGGTATCGGTGTGATTAACTATGCGTATTACTTAGCGAAAAATGGCGTACGTTATTCTGATGGTTCAGCGAACGATTTAACTCACCGTACGTTTGAAGCGATTCAATACTATCTATTGAAAGCTTCTATGAACTTAGCAAAAGAATTAGGTGCATGTGAATACTTCAATGAAACCAATTACGCAAAAGGTATTTTACCAATCGATACATATAAGAACGATATCGATAGCTTAACGCAAGAACCATTGCATTATGATTGGGAAACGTTACGTCAAGAAATCAAAGAGTTTGGTTTACGTAACTCGACCTTAACCGCATTAATGCCGTCAGAAACCTCTTCACAGATTTCTAACGCAACAAATGGTATCGAACCGCCACGTGGTCATGTGAGTATTAAAGCGTCAAAAGATGGCATCTTAAGACAAGTTGTACCGGATTATGAAAACCTAAGTGATAACTACGAGTTGCTTTGGGACATTCCAAGCAATGACGGTTACTTACACTTAGTGGGCATTATGCAAAAATTCGTAGACCAAGCGATCTCTGCAAATACCAACTACGATCCAAAACGTTTTGAAGACGGTAAAGTGCCAATGAAAGTGTTATTAAAAGATCTTTTAACCGCTTACAAATACGGTTTAAAAACCCTTTACTATCAAAACACCCGTGATGGTGCTGAGGACAGCCAAGAAGATTTAGATGATGGCTGTGCGGGTGGCGCTTGTAAGATTTAATAATTTAGGTGGGCTTGTTTACAAGTCCGCCTTTTGATATTTTTAGGCAATCAATCATTAAGTGGGTAAAAGCCCGCTATAAGTAAGGATATAACATGGCATATACTACTTTCTCACAAACCAAAAACGACCAATTAAAGGAACCGATGTTCTTTGGTCAAAACGTTAACGTTGCGCGTTACGATCAACAAAAATATGAGACGTTTGAAAAGCTCATTGAAAAACAACTTTCTTTCTTCTGGCGTCCAGAAGAAGTGGATGTGTCGCAAGACCGTATCGACTATGCCGCGTTACCTGAACATGAAAAACACATTTTCATCAGTAACTTAAAATATCAAACTTTATTAGATTCTATTCAAGGTCGTAGCCCGAACGTGGCGTTGTTGCCGTTAGTGTCGATTCCGGAATTAGAAACCTGGATCGAGACATGGACGTTCTCCGAAACCATCCACTCTCGTTCTTACACCCACATTATTCGTAACATTGTGAACGATCCGTCTATTGTGTTTGACGACATCGTGACGAACGAAGAAATCATCAAACGCGCACGCGATATTTCTTCTTACTATGACGATTTAATCCGCGACAGCCAACTTTACAGCCTGTACGGCGAAGGCACTTACACCGTGGATGGCAAAGAATGCGTCGTCACATTGCGTAATTTGAAAAAACAACTTTACCTTTGCTTAATGAGCGTCAATGCGCTTGAAGCCATTCGTTTCTATGTGTCTTTCGCGTGCTCCTTTGCCTTTGCGGAACGTCAATTAATGGAAGGCAATGCGAAAATTATTAAATTTATCGCACGTGATGAAGCCTTACACTTAACCGGTACACAGCACATTTTAAATATTATGGCTGCAGGTCAAGATGATCCTGAAATGGCTGAAATTGCAGAAGAATGTAAACAAGAGGCCTATGATTTATTCTTAGCAGCAGCGGAACAAGAAAAAGAATGGGCGGATTACTTGTTCAAAGACGGTTCAATGATTGGTTTGAACAAAGACATTTTGGTGCAATACGTGGAATACATCACCAATATCCGTATGCAAGCAGTAGGTCTTCCATTACCATTTGGTGCGCGTTCTAACCCAATTCCATGGATTAACGCATGGCTTGTTTCTGACAACGTACAAGTAGCGCCACAAGAAGTCGAAGTGAGTTCTTACCTTGTTGGTCAAATTGACTCTAAAGTCGATACCAATGATTTCGGCGATTTCGATCTTTAATTAATCATTCTACGCAAAGAGCGGTCAGTATTTTCAGAGTTTAAAACCTTTGAGAAATTGGCCGCTCTTTTTGTTTGTATGAATATCAAGACATGATGATAAACGTTTTGATTAAAAAAATAGCACAATTTTGCTTTCCTGCATTTATCACCAACACTTTCCCTATAAAACAGATGACTTCATTAAAAAAGGCTTAACAAAAAACAATGCTATGGGTAGAATAGAAGAAACCTTTTTATTTTCAATAAATCACATTCTAATTACAAACTAACGAGGTAAAGGATATGTCAGAACAAGAAGTGAAAGAATTAGATCTCAATGGCGAAATGCTCGTTCGCCGTGAAAAATTAGCCGCATTACGCGCAAAAGGTAATGCGTTTCCGAATCAATTCCGTCGTGACGCCCTTGCTCAAGATTTACATGATAAGTACGAAGCCGAAGATGGTGAAGTATTAAAAGAAAAAACGGTTGAAGTTGCCGTTGCTGGTCGTATTATGACTCGTCGTGCAATGGGTAAAGCCACCTTTATTACCTTGCAAGATATGAGTGGCAAAATCCAATTATATGTTGCTCGTGATAACCTTCCTGAAGGCGTTTATGCTGAAGATGTAGGAAACTGGGATTTAGGTGATATTATTGGGGTGAAAGGTACACTTTTCAAAACCAAAACTAATGAATTAACCATTAAAACAACGGAAGTACAACTTTTAACCAAAGCACTTCGTCCATTACCAAACAAATTCCATGGTTTAACAGACATGGAAGCACGTTATCGTCAACGTTACCTAGATTTAATTTCTAATGAAGAATCTCGCCGCACATTTATTATTCGTTCAAAAGTGATTGCGGGTATTCGTGAATTCTTTATTTCTAAAGGTTTCATGGAAGTAGAAACCCCTATGCTACAAGTGATTCCGGGCGGTGCATCTGCTCGTCCATTTATCACTCACCACAATGCATTAGATGTTGATATGTATCTTCGTATTGCGCCAGAACTTTACTTAAAACGTTTAGTGGTTG
>JAHZCF010000008.1 GCA_019423005.1 Haemophilus sp. | reverse complement strand
GCAAAATTAAAGCTGAAAAAGAAAACCCACAAGCTGATTTCTGGTTTGGTGGCACGATTGAACCTCATCTCCAAGCGGCTGAATTAGGCTTACTTGAATCCTATCGTTCCCCATTACAAAAAGATATCATGCCACAATTTAAATCTCTGATGGACCAACGTGGCAATTTCACCTCTGTTATTTACTTAATGGAACTTGGCATTGGAGTCAATACTAAAAAATTAAAAGAATTGAATATTCCAGCGCCAAAATGTTATGCAGATCTAATAAAACCTGAATATCAAGGCCAAATTCAATATCCTGATCCGCGTGTATCAGGCACGGGCTATTCTCTTATCAGCACTTTTTCCACATTATGGGGAGAAGAAAAAGCCTTTGACTATCTGAAAAAACTAGAACCCAATCTCATGCAACATACCAAAACAGGTCTTGCGAGCAACTATTTGGCTAACGGTACTGTAGCGATTGATTTAGGTTTTATGTTGGTTTATCCGCGTGAGAAGAAAAATGGTGCGCCAGTTGAAGGCATTTTACCATGCGAAGGCGTAGGCTATTCTTTAGGCGGGGCAAGCATTATTAAAGGAGCTAGAAACTTTGATAATGCCAAGCTATTTATGGATTTCGTGCTAAGCAAAGAAGCACAAGAAATTCCATGGAAAGAATCAGACTCTTACCAACTTCCAACCAATATCCATGCAGAACCTGCACCAGGTTTCCTACCGGCTGGTAAATTAAAACTGGTGAATATTGATTTTATGAAATTTGGTACAGATCAAGAAGGTAAACGCCTCACCCAACGTTGGGTTTCTGAAGTGCTCTTAGAGAGTAAATCGCCAAAAGAATAAAAGGAATAAACAAAAAGTGCGGTCAAAATAAGAATGTTTTTGACCGCACTCGTTTTTATATAGATAAAACTAAGCTAAAACCAACCGCTCTTTACCCGCATAGATATTAGCTTTTCCAGGGCGAGCAAAGCCGATAAGGGAAAGATTGTGTTGTTCTGCCATATTTACGGCAAGATCTGTCGCGGCAGAAATCGCAACAAGTAACTCGATACCACAAGCGACCGACTTTTGAACCATTTCATAACTGGCTCGACTCGAAACAAGCACGAATCCTTGTGGTTGATTTTGTTTTGCATACCAGCCGATTAATTTATCTAGTGCGACATGTCGCCCTACATCTTCTCGAATTGCCAATAAATTACCCGATAAATCAAAAAAGGCGGCGGCATGTGTCGCCCCTGTCTCTTTTCCGAGTGTTTGATTAGCTTGTAATTGTGCTAAGCAACCATCTAATAAATTTAAATTAAATTGGAAAGTGCGGTCTAATTTTGGCAATTTTTTATAAACTTGTGAGATTTGTTCTGTGCCGCAAATGCCACATCCTGTTCTGCCTGTTAATGTTCGGCGATGATCTTTTAATGCCACAAATTGACGGCTAGATAATTCAATTTGCACTTCAATGCCATTGCATACTTCCACCACATCAATGCCATAAATATCCGCTTTTTTCTCAATAATACTTTCCGCTAATGAAAAGCCTAAAGCAAAATCCTCTAAATCTTGGGGAGAGCACATCATAACAGTATGTGCAATACCATTATAGACAAGTGAAACAGGGACTTCCGCAGCCAAACTATCTTGTTTTTCCACTAAAAGTGCGGTCGAATTTTCAGATGTTTTTTTAAAAAAATTAATTGTTTTTTGGATTATCCAGTGCATTATTTTTTCCCAATAAAATGACTGTTGTAAAAATGTTACTTTTTTTTAACAAAAAATGTTTGTTTTGTGATCTAGCTCAAGTTTTAAAGCGATTATAACAAGTTTTGATTATAGATTTTCGGTTAAAAAATAGTTAAAATCAGCTCCGTTTAAATTGGTCATTGTTATAATCAATTTAATGGTTGATACGTTATTTTAACGAAATCAAATAAATTATCTATACGAATTTATACTATCGAAATATCTTAACGGTTCGCCGTTATGAAGGAGTGATTATGCAGGTCTCTAGACGT
>JAHZCF010000079.1 GCA_019423005.1 Haemophilus sp. | reverse complement strand
TTGAAACCCAAAGTGCGGTCGATTATTTCACTAAAAAGAAAACGGAATTTATTGGGGATTTTGCTGAAAATATCGCGAAGACAGAAACCTATCTTACTCGCTTAAAAGGCGATTTAGAGAAATTAGCGGTATTAATTCAATCTGAAAATGCCTTAAACGGCCAACTTTCTCTTGAAGATATTATCGTTTTCCCGGTATTACGAAATCTTACTTGTGTGAAAGGCATCGAATTCCCACCAGCGGTTTTAGCTTATATCAAGAATATGGCTAAGTTAAGCAATGTGCCGCTGTATTTTGATAAAGCCATTTAATCTCTGTTAAGTCATAGGCTTTGGAGATACTGAACTTTTGACTTGGATCATAGATACGGTCATTTTTTCAGTATTTTTTATTCATCGATCTATAATCTCTAAGGTTTACTTTATAAGAGCGCAGAGATATGGATCAGGAATACCAACGAGCGGTTACCCGTATTTGTGTGGAAACCGCTTTGTTATTATTACAGCATGGGGCAGAAAGTGCTGTCGTCGTACAAATGGCTCAGCGATTAGGTGTAGCTTTAGGCATTGAAAGCGTGGAGTGTGCTTTGACGGCAAATGCCGTCTTATTGACCACACTTTCTAAGCAACATTGTATTACTACTGTGCGGAAGAATGTCGATAAAGGCATTAATATGCAAATCGTTACGGATGTTCAGCACATTGTGGTTGCCGTAGAGCATCACTTGTATGATTTGACCATGGCTCAAAAGAAACTGGACAAATTAAAACCACTGAAATATAACCGTTATTTGGTGGTGTTTATGATTGGTTTATCTTGTGCCTCTTTTGCTCACCTTTCTGGCGGAGATATCACAATTTGTGCAATCACCTTTATTGCTTCTGCCATTGCCATGTTTGTTCGACAAGAAATTTCTAAACGTCATTATAATCCACTCATCGTTTTTGCCATTACTGCTTTTGTTGCCTCACTGATTTCTGGTGTCAGTTTGAAATATAGTTTAGGTAATGATCCTCATATCGCATTAGCTTCTAGCGTTTTATTACTCGTCCCAGGATTCCCATTGATTAATTCACTTGCAGATATTTTAAAAGGGTATGTCAATATGGGAATAGGACGATGGACCATTGCTACGGTTCTCACCTTTGGTGCTTGTTTAGGTATCGTTTTTGCATTAGATCTTTTAAATATTGTTTCGTGGGTGGGGTAATAGAATGTTTTTACTGAATTTACTCGACGATATGCTTTTTGCCGCCATTCCAGCAGTAGGATTTGCCTTAGTATTTAATGTTCCGCCTAAAGCCTTAAAGTATTGTGCTATTTTAGGCGCGCTTGGGCATGTCACGAGAACTTTATTATTACACTTTGGAGTCCCGATTGTTTTTGCCACTTTTTTCGCCACTTGTGTGATTGGTTTTATTGGCGTGCATTTATCTCATCGCTATTTAGCCCATCCAAAAGTCTTTACCGTTGCGGCAATTATTCCAATGATTCCGGGTGTTCATGCTTATAAAGCGATGATTGCTATCGTACAAATTCATCATTATGGCTTTTCCGATAAATTATTTGAGCAAATGATCAGCTCTTTTATCAATACCAGCTTTATTTTGGGCGCTCTTGTTTTGGGCTTAGCCTTACCAGGACTATTGTTCTATCGACAAAAACCAGTCGTGTAAAATAAAAAAGCCGACATCAGTCGGCTTTCGTATTGAATCAATATTTAATTAAGCATGGCAAGTTTGACAAGCAGCTTGGAACATCCAAACAAGTTTTTCTTGTTCTTTGATGTAGTCGCTCATTTGAGAAGCGGTACCTTCATCATCAGATTCACCTGCTAATTCAAGAATTTCACGTTGTTGCTCAA
>JAHZCF010000078.1 GCA_019423005.1 Haemophilus sp. | reverse complement strand
GTCCAACTTATCATTTGCTTGGCGTGTATGCCCCTGAATTAGTGAAAACCTATGCAGAAACTGCTGTAGCACTAGATCATCAACATACTTTTGTTGTGCATGGTGCTGGTCTTGATGAAGTTGCTGTACACGGCGAAACTCAAGTGGCAGAAATTAAAAACGGCAAAATTGACTACTTCACCTTAACACCAGAAGATTTTGGTTTAAAAACACAATCTTTAGAAAGTTTACGTGGTGGCGAACCGCAAGAAAACGCTCAATATCTGACCGCACTTTTACAAGGTAAAGGCAAAGCGGAACACGCTAATGCGGTAGCGGCGAATGTGGCATTATTGCTGAAGTTATTTGGTCATGATGACTTAAAACAAAATGTTCAAAATGTATTGGCTCATCTTGCATCAGGCAAAGCATTTGAGACATTACAACATTTGACTAAATATTAAGATAAAGGCTGATTTGATAAGCCATAATAAGAAGAAAGATTATGATCACGCAAGATTTCACTAAACCAATTGACTCTGCGACGGTGCTGCAAAAAATCGTCTTAGACAAAGCACAATGGGTTAAAGCAAAGGAAGCTGAATTTCCGCTTTCACAATTTAAAGAAAACATTCAAAAATCTGACCGCTCTTTTTATGATGCGTTGGCTAAAGGGACACATCAAAAGCCCGCTTATATTTTGGAATGTAAGAAAGCCTCCCCTTCTAAAGGATTAATTCGTAATGAATTTAATTTAGACGAAATCGCCAATGTGTATAAACATTATGCATCAGCTGTTTCGGTGCTAACAGATGAGAAATACTTCCAAGGTAGATTTGACTATTTGCCTCAAGTACGTGACGTTGTCTCACAACCTGTATTGTGCAAAGATTTTATGATCAGCGAATATCAGGTTTATCTTGCGCGCTACTATCAAGCGGATGCTATTTTATTGATGCTTTCGGTAGTAAATGATGAAACCTATCGCGTACTGGCTGATCTGGCGCATTCTCTTGGCATGGGCGTATTGACGGAAACCAGCAACGAAGAAGAATTTGAGCGTGCTCTTGCATTAGGTGCAAAAATTATCGGCGTCAACAATCGTAATCTTCACGATCTCACCGTTGATTTAAACCGCGTGGTAGAACTTACACAAAAATATGCCGATCGCATTCCAGCTGATGCACGTATTATCAGCGAATCGGGGATTTATAATCACAGCCAAATTCGTGATTTGCAAAAAGTGGCACATGGCTTTTTAATCGGTAGCAGCCTAATGGGCAGTGCTGATTTAAATAATGCTGTGCGTGAAGTGATTTTTGGAGAAAATAAAGTATGCGGTTTAACTCGCACGCAAGATGTCAAAGAGGTTTACGCAAACGGAGCATTATACGGCGGCTTAATTTTCGCCGAACATTCAAAACGCTGTGTGAGCCTACGTCAAGCCCAAGAATTAGTGACAGCATCACCACTTCGTTTTGTGGGCGTATTCCAGAATCAAGAAATTGATTTTATTGTAAAAATCGCTAAACAATTGCAGCTTTATGCCGTTCAGCTACACGGTTCAGAAACCGCTGAATTTATTACCGCACTTCGTCACCAACTGCCTGAAGAAATACAAATTTGGAAAGCCATTTCGGTGAATACTGAAGCACAAAGTGCGGTTGATTTTACGGATGATTTAAATATCACTCGCTATATTTTCGATAGCCAATCAGCTAATCAACAAGGTGGCACAGGAAAAACCTTTAATTGGTCACTCATTCCTGAAAACTTGAAACACAAAATTATTTTGGCTGGTGGCATTTCACCTGACAATATTGAACAAGCCATTAAGCAAGGTTGCTTAGGGGTGGATCTCAATTCTGGTGTAGAAACTACCGCTGGCGTGAAAGATAGCGAAAAAGTGCGGTCAGTTTTTAAGACGATTTTGTCAAATTAATCTGATTGCTAAGGGGAAGCATTATGCAAAGAACAGCGTTAGTAACCGGCGCAACTGCCGGATTTGGTACGGCAATTTGTCGCACACTCATTGAAAATGGCTATCGTGTAATTGGCACGGGGCGGCGCGTAGCTCGTTTAGAACAATTACAGCAAGAATTAGGTGAAAACTTCCACTTTCTTGCCTTTGATATTTCAGATCGCCAAGCAACAGAAGATGCGTTCCATTCACTTCCCGCTAGTTGGCAATCCATTGATTTATTAGTGAATAATGCAGGATTAGCATTAGGCTTAGAAAGTGCAGATAAAGCGAATTTAGACGATTGGATGCAAATGATTGATACCAATATTAAAGGTCTCGTCACCATTACTCGACTTGTTTTACCACAAATGGTAGAACGCAATTCAGGTCACATTATTAATTTAGGCTCAATTGCAGGCACTTATCCTTATCCAGGCGGAAATATATACGGTGGCACTAAAGCTTTTATCAAACAATTTAGTTTAAGTCTTCGTGCTGATCTTGCAGGCACACAAATTCGCGTGACCAATGTTGAGCCAGGTCTTTGTGGTGGAACTGAATTTTCGAATGTTCGCTTTAAAGGTGACGATGCCCGAGCAGAAAAACTCTATGAAAATGTGGAATATGTCAGTCCACAAGATATTGCTAATATTGTGTTATGGCTCAATCAACAACCTGAACATGTCAATATTAATCGCATTGAAGTGATGCCAACTGCTCAAACCTTTGCACCACTTAATGTCGCAAGAATTCAAAAATAACAAGGAAATATTATGTCAGAAACCCTTTTAAATCCTTATTTCGGTGAATTTGGCGGAATGTACGTACCGGAAATTCTCGTACCGGTACTACAGCAGCTAGAAAAAGCCTTTGTTGAAGCAAAAGATGATCCTGAATTCCAACGTGAATTTCAAGATTTACTTAAAAATTATGCGGGCAGACCAACCGCACTTACCCTTTGCCGTAATTTAACCAAAGGCACAAAAGCAAAAATTTATTTAAAACGTGAAGATTTACTTCACGGTGGTGCCCATAAAACCAACCAAGTATTAGGTCAAATTTTATTGGCAAAACGCATGGGTAAAACACGCATTATCGCGGAAACCGGTGCGGGCCAACATGGTGTTGCGACAGCCCTTGCTTGTGCAATGTTAGATATGCCTTGCCGTGTTTATATGGGGGCAAAAGACGTAGAACGTCAATCACCAAACGTATTCCGTATGCGTTTAATGGGTGCGGAAGTGATTCCTGTACAAAAAGGTTCTTGCTCATTAAAAGATGCATGCTGTGAAGCGATGCGTGATTGGTCAGCCAATTATGAAAACACCCATTATTTATTGGGTACGGCGGCAGGTCCTCACCCATTCCCAACCATTGTGCGTGAATTCCAAAAAATGATTGGTGAAGAAACCAAACGTCAAATCTTAGAAAAAGAAGATCGCTTACCGGATGCCGTTATTGCTGCAGTCGGTGGCGGTTCGAATGCCATTGGTATGTTTACTGACTTTATCGATGAAAAAGGTGTGCGATTAATTGGTGTGGAACCTGCAGGTCACGGCATTGAAAGTGGGGAACATGGTGCACCATTGGGCCATGCAAAAGTCGGCATTTATTTCGGTATGAAATCACCTTTAATGCAAACTGAAGATGGTCAAGTGGAAGAATCCTACTCTATTTCTGCTGGATTAGACTTCCCTTCTGTAGGACCTCAACATGCTTACTTGCAAAGTATTGGTCGTGCAGAATACCCAAGTATTACAGATGATGAAGCATTAAACGCTTTCCAAGAATTAGCAAAACATGAAGGAATTATTCCTGCATTGGAAAGTTCTCATGCATTAGCACATGCGCTAAAAATGATTCATCAAGAACCGAATAAAGAACAAATTTTAGTGGTGAATCTCTCTGGTCGTGGTGATAAAGATATTTTCACCGTTGATAAAGTTTTAAAAGAAAAAGGAATGCAATAATGAGCCGTTTTGAAACTAAATTTGCAGAACTTGCAGCGAAAAAAGAAGGGGCTTTTGTACCTTTCGTCACATTATGCGATCCAACATTTGATCGCTCTTTTGAGATTATTTGCACGTTAGTCGAAAATGGCGCAGATGCGTTGGAATTAGGTTTTCCATTTTCTGATCCACTATTAGACGGTCCCGTTATCCAGGCGGCTAATAACCGTGCGCTCAATGCGGGACATAGCACTGAAGACAGCTTTAAATTACTCGCAAAAGTGCGGTCAAAATATCCAGAGATTCCGATTAGTTTACTTCTTTGTGCGAATTTAATTTTTGCGAAAGGCTTAGATAATTTCTATCAACGTTGTGCAGAAGTCGGCATAGATGCGGTTTTAGTGGCAGATATTCCACTATTGGCAAAAGAAGACTATGTTCAAGCCGCTAAAAAGCATGGCATTCAACCTGTCTTTATTTGCCCACCAAATGCTGATGCCA
>JAHZCF010000077.1 GCA_019423005.1 Haemophilus sp. | reverse complement strand
AAGGCTGGTAAATAGAATAAAGATTGCCATACGCCGAAAATCGATAAACCGAGGAGCGCTAATGGGCCGATTAAACCACCACCTAAGTTATGTGATACATTCCACCAACTCCACCACACACCACGCTCAGAAACTGAGAACCAGTTGGTCATTGTTTTTGCACCTGGTGGGTATCCCATTCCTTGGAACCAGCCATTTAATGCGGCTAACACAATCATCAATGGAATAGAAGAAAGCACGCCTGGTATTAAACCGAAAATTAAGCTGACTAATGCAGAGCCTAATAAACCAATGGTAATAAAATATTTAGGATTACTACGATCAGAGATGTTTCCCATAATAAACTTACTAAAACCGTAAGCCAGTGACAAGGCTACCCCTACTGTACCTAAATCAGCTTTAGTAAAGCCATATTCATCAATAAGATAAGGAATGGCTAAAGAAAAGTTTTTGCGGATAAGATAATAAGCCGCATACCCGATAAATACTCCAGCAAATACCTGCCAACGTAATTTTTTATACTCGGCATCTGTTCTAGAACTTTCAATTCTTGGTGCTGGAGGAGATGCTTTTAAAAATGAAAACATCTTAGTTCTCCTATAATAATTTACAACTTGTCATATCGTTGCAATAGCTAGGCTACCGCAACAAAAAACAGATTACCAAAGCCTAAATGAAACTGAGCTCTGACCACTCCAAATGACGAGTTTGTTTACATCATTTAAACCGCTCCAATTTCTGGGATAAATTACGTTCTAAGTCTATTTAAAAATTTCTATGCTATAATCGCCCAACACCCAAATAGAAAAGAGGAAAACAAGATGCAAATTTTACACACGATGCTTCGAGTAGGTGATTTAGACCGCTCTATTAAATTTTATCAAGATGTTTTAGGTATGCGTTTATTACGCACAAGTGAAAACCCTGAGTATAAATATACGCTTGCTTTTTTAGGTTACGAAGATGGCGAAAGCGCTGCAGAAATTGAATTAACATACAACTGGGGCGTAACTGAATATGATCTTGGTAATGCTTACGGGCATATTGCTATTGGTGTAGATGATATTTACGCAACTTGTGAAGCGGTACGTGCTAATGGCGGTAAAGTGACTCGCGAAGCCGGCCCGGTTAAAGGTGGCACAACTGTAATTGCCTTCGTTGAAGATCCAGATGGTTATAAGATCGAGTTTATCGAAAACAAAAGTGCAAAATCAGCTTTAGGGAATTAAGGAATACATTGTGTCAGATACACCTGAAATTCCTTATCATCACCAATTAAAAAATCGCTTCCGTGGCTACTTTCCTGTCATTATTGATGTGGAAACGGCTGGGTTTGATGCCAAAAAAGATGCACTTTTAGAGCTTGCGGCAATCACCTTAAAAATGGATGAAAATGGCAATTTGCAACCTGATCAAAAATGCCATTTTCATATTGAGCCATTTGAGGGGGCGAATATTAATCCCGAATCACTCAAATTTAATGGGATTGATATTCACAATCCATTACGTGGCGCGGTATCTGAATTAGATGCCATCACAGGGTTGTTCCAAATGGTGCGTCGTGGACAAAAAGATGCTGAATGTCAGCGTTCTATCATCGTGGCTCACAATGCCGCTTTTGACCAAAGCTTCGTGATGGCTGCGGCAGAACGTACGGGTGTAAAACGCAATCCATTCCACCCTTTTGGGATGTTTGATACGGCAACGCTTGCCGGTTTTATGTTTGGGCAAACGGTACTCGTCAAAGCGTGCCTAGCGGCAAAAATTCCTTTTGATGGTAAACAAGCCCATTCAGCGCTATATGATACCGAACGCACGGCGGAATTATTTTGCTATATGGTCAATCACTTAAAAGATCTTGGTGGATTTCCCCATATTGCTCAAACAAATGAAACGGAAAAAACAGTAGAAAATCAGACCGCACTTTAATCTTCAAAATTTTTTAGAAAAAAAGCTTGCAATCGTTTTCGCTTTACCGTATTTTAAAAACTAATTCAATTTAGTTATCTAAATAAGAGAGTTTCAAATGAACTTTATCCTTCGTCACCATCATCGCCATTCAACTGAATAATCTTTCAGGCTGTTGGCGTGCTTGGAAGATTTCTTCCGAGCTGACAAGATAAAGATCAAAAAAATCTTACCCCTCGGAAGGCAACTTTCGAGGGGTTTTGTTTTATTATCAATTTACAGGAGTTTATTACTATGCAACATTTAACCTTAAATCAATTTTCTTTTATGCGACCTTTTTCTTTTAATTAATCAATAAGGAACAACAATATGCTATCGAATCCCGTTGTTATTTCAATTGTCGTGCTACTGGCGTTAAGCTTGTTGCGTGTGAACGTGGTTATTGCGCTGGTGATTTCCGCCCTTACAGCTGGCTTATGTGGTGACTTAGGTTTAAGCAAAACCATTGAAGCTTTTACAGGTGGCTTAGGTGGTGGTGCTGAAGTTGCGATGAACTACGCCATGTTAGGCGCATTTGCCATTGCGATTTCAAAATCTGGCATTACTGATTTGCTTGCCTATAAAATCATTACCCGAATGAATAAAACACCAACCGGTAAAAATTTTGCTTGGTTTAAATATATGCTGCTTGGCATTTTGCTTTTATTTGCCATTTCATCCCAAAACTTACTTCCAGTGCACATTGCGTTTATCCCGATTGTAGTGCCGCCTTTACTTTCTATTTTTAACCGTTTAAAAATCGATCGTCGTGCAGTCGCTTGTATTATTACCTTCGGTTTAACCGCAACCTATATGATATTACCGGTTGGTTTCGGGAAAATCTTTATCGAAAGCGTTTTAGTAAAAAATATCAATCTTGCTGGCGCTCCACTCGGCTTACAAACCAGTGTTGGTGAAGTTTCTTTCGCTATGCTTATCCCTGTTATTGGTATGATTCTTGGTTTACTCACTGCCGTATTTGTTACCTATCGCAAACCACGTGAGTATGTGGTGACAACGGCAGAACCAACTACAACTGAAATTGAACAACACATTGCGAACATTAAACCGATTCAAATTACCGCAAGTATGGTCGCCATTGTCGCCACGTTTGCTACCCAGCTTTTCACAAGTTCAACTATCATTGGTGGCTTAGTCGGTTTAGTGATTTTCGGTGCATTTGGTATTTTCAAACTCAAAGAAAGTAACGATATTTTCCAACAAGGCTTACGCTTAATGGCGATGATCGGCTTTGTGATGATTGCGGCTTCTGGTTTTGCCAATGTGATTAATAGCACAAGTGGTGTGAAGGAGTTAGTTGATGCACTTTCAACGGGTGTGATTCAAAGCAAAGGCGTTGCGGCATTTTTAATGCTACTCGTGGGGTTATTAATCACCATGGGTATTGGTTCTTCTTTCTCAACCGTGCCAATTATCACCTCAATTTATGTACCACTTTGTCTCTCTTTTGGTTTCTCACCACTTGCGACAGTGGCTATCGTAGGTGTAGCGGCGGCATTAGGGGATGCAGGTTCACCGGCTTCTGATTCAACACTTGGTCCAACATCCGGTTTGAATATGGATGGTAAACACGACCACATTTGGGATTCTGTTGTGCCAACCTTTATTCACTACAATATCCCATTATTAGCGTTCGGTTGGATTGCAGCCATGACCCTTTAATCGTTATAATCCCTGCATACATTATGCGGGGATTTTTTATGTCTATTCAATCATTACTCAATACGCTCGAGCAAAAAGTACAGCAACTGACTCAAGCCTATCAAACTGACTCTGATAAAAAAATCAACGCGAAATTTAACCGTACTTTATTTACCGAAGATTTTGAAACCGTCGGTTTTTATCTCAAAGAAATCCAACAAAGCTTAACTAAGCTATGTAAAATTCCTCATCAAAATGAAGAACAAATTGTATTTATGGCAGAACATCTTTTAGGGCAATGTACCGCCTTGACCGAAGCCATGAATCGCAAGCATAAAAAGTCCATTCAGCCGAAAATAACCGAGCCACAAGTTGCAAGTAATAAATCACAACATAGTATTCATCGACTCCCTCCTAGAGAGCGTTTAGAGAAATATTATGAAGCCTTGCAGCAACTCACGGAAAAATACGAAGAGGCTAAAGCACAAGCTAATACGGCACAAACAGATATTCAACGAGATATGCATAAGCAAACTGCGGCAATTTATTTAACGCGCCGTCAAAAATGTTTAGAGGCGATTGAGACCTTAGAAGAATACCTTGCCTTTAAAGAGGCCCAAGAAAGTGCGGTCAAAAAATAAGATATTTTTTAATAGACTGAGAAGTAAAAATCCCTAAATCTTTCGATTTAGGGATTTTTTGAATTTGATGGCGGAGGAAGTGAGATTCGAACTCACGGAGGGCGTAAACCCTCGCCGGTTTTCAAGACCGGTGCCTTCAACCACTCGACCATTCCTCCGTGATTTAAGCGAGGTGAATAATACGTTTTTTCCCCCACCCCGTCAAGCAAGAAAATAAAAAAATTATCTGACTGACTACTTTTAAATCACTATGTTTTAAAAATACACAAAATAAAAAACGGAACCTACTGGCTCCGTCTTTATTATTGAGATATTACTCTGCTTTCGCTTGTGTCGCTTCAGAATAAATATGGCTAATTGCACTATGATGGCCTGCGGCACCTTTACCGTTAAAGTAATAGCGAGACTCCGTCCATTCTACAATTGGGAATGGTTTAGACTCTTCATCTGGTGCTTTAGCTAATGTCATCGCTGCTTTAGTGTGTTGTACCGCTGAAATGGTACCTGCACGACCAGTGAACACATAAGAGCGAACAAACTCTGTTTTCTCTTGTGGTTCAACTTCTGTCGTTGCAACTTGAGCAACAGGTTCTGATTTATGATGCAAGCGTTCTAATGATTCTTGCACTTTCTGTTGAACCGCTTCATTTGCCGGTTGAGTAATAAAATCTAATGCTGGTTGTGCTTCAACTGATTTCTCTTCCAGGACAATACCTGTTGCAGGCGTAATCACACCTTTTTTCGTTTTTTCTTGCTCAAGCAACTCATCCACCGATAAGAAATTATTTTCTTTCGGTGCATTCACAGCAGAATAATCGATGCATACTTTACCGCTTGCTAATTCAGGTGAAGCAACTGCCGCAAATAATGGCATTGGTGACTTCACTTCATTACGACGACGTTGATTATTCGATGTACGTAAATGGCGTGGAGTACGACGCTGACGTTCTTGACGTGGTTTATCTTCTATATTATCAGCAACATTGTTTTCAACCACTTCATTTTGAACAGTCTCAACAACTGGTACTTCAACCGCTTCAATAACATTCTCATTTACGTTATTTGCATTGTCATCAATACGAACACGTTTACGTAAATCACGACGTTGACG
>JAHZCF010000076.1 GCA_019423005.1 Haemophilus sp. | reverse complement strand
CATTAGTCCTAGTGGACGGTTCATCTTATTTATATCGTGCTTTTCATGCTTTTCCACCACTCACCAATTCAGCTGGTGAGCCGACTGGCGCCATGTACGGTGTATTAAATATGCTCAAAAGCCTGATTTCGCAAGTGCAACCGAGCCATATTGCGGTGGTCTTTGATGCGAAAGGCAAAACTTTCCGTGATGAAATGTTTGAACAATATAAATCCCATCGCCCACCGATGCCAGACGATCTGCGCAAACAAATTCAACCGTTACACGATATTATCCGAGCCCTTGGCATTCCTCTTTTAGTCATTGAAGGTGTTGAAGCTGATGATGTCATCGGTACCTTAGCGGTAGCGGCTTCTAAAGCAAATCAAAAAGTTTTGATTAGTACCGGCGATAAAGACATGGCGCAGCTAGTGGATGACAACATTATGTTGATCAACACCATGAATAATACCTTATTGGATCGCGAGGCCGTGATTGAAAAATATGGTATTCCGCCAGAACTCATCATTGATTACTTAGCACTAATGGGCGATAGCGCCGATAATATTCCAGGCGTAGCGGGTGTGGGTGAAAAAACCGCTCTTGGTCTCTTGCAGGGTATTGGCAGCATGGCAGAAATTTATGCCAACTTAGACAAAGTGGCTGAATTGCCAATTCGTGGGGCAAAAAAATTAGGTGATAAATTATTGGCTGAAAAAGAAATGGCCGACTTATCCTATCGCCTTGCCACGATCAAAACCGATGTTGCCCTCGATATTACTCCAGAGCAACTCACTCTTGGTGCAAGCAATAACGATCAACTCACTGAATATTTCGGCCGTTATGAATTTAAACGTTGGCTCAATGAAGTGATGAATGGCGCTGATTCCATCACCAATAATAACGAACAACCGACCAAGATTAATCACTATCAAGCTACGCCTGCGCTCGCTCAAGACAATAGCGAGGAAGCATTACCACCAATTCAAATTGATCGTAGCCGTTATGAAACCTTGCTCACTGAAGCAGATTTAAATCATTGGGTGGAAAAACTCAAGCAAGCCAAGCTTTTTGCCCTAGATACAGAAACCGATAATTTAGATTATATGGCTGCCAACTTAGTGGGCATTTCCTTTGCGTTAGAAAACGGTGAAGCCGCTTACTTACCGCTGCAATTAGATTATTTAGGTGCACCGAAAACCCTTGAAAAAACAACCGCACTTTCGCTGTTAAAACCCATTTTAGAAAATCCAGCCATTCAAAAAGTCGGGCAAAACTTCAAGTACGATCTCACCATCTTTGCCCGTAATGGCATTGATGTGCAAGGTGTGGCTTTCGATACCATGCTCGAATCCTATGTGCTCAATAGCACCGGTCGCCACAATATGGACGATCTGGCGAAACGTTATTTAGGGCATCAAACCATCAGTTTTGAAGAGATTGCAGGCAAAGGTAAAAATCAGCTGACCTTTAACCAAATTCCATTAGAACAAGCCACCGAGTACGCGGCGGAAGATGCTGATGTAACAATGAAACTGCAACAAGTGCTATGGGAAAAACTCTCTAAAGAACCCACTCTTGAAAAACTCTTTAAAGAAATGGAATTGCCATTGTTAGGCGTACTTTCCCGTATGGAACGTCGCGGTGTCTTAATTGATAGCGATGCGCTATTCCTGCAATCTAACGAAATCGCTAACCGTTTAAGTGAATTAGAAGAACAAGCCTATGTCTTGGCGGGTCAGCCATTTAATTTAGCTTCCACCAAACAATTGCAAGAAATTTTGTTTGATAAATTAGGTTTACCAGTCATTCAAAAAACACCAAAAGGTGCGCCATCCACCAACGAGGAAGTGTTGGAGGAACTCGCATTTAGTCATGAATTGCCGAAAGTGTTAGTAGAACATCGTGGGCTAAGCAAACTAAAATCCACCTACACTGACAAATTGCCACAAATGGTGAATCCGCAAACGGGTCGAGTGCATACTTCCTATCATCAAGCGGTGACAGCCACAGGTCGTCTTTCATCAAGCGATCCAAATCTGCAAAACATTCCGATTCGTAATGAAGAAGGTCGCCGTATTCGTCAAGCTTTTATCGCCCGCGAAGGATTTACTGTTGTTGCGGCCGACTATTCACAAATCGAACTACGCATTATGGCGCACCTATCTCAGGATCAGGGCTTAATTAACGCCTTTACCCAAGGCAAAGATATTCACCGATCTACTGCGGCAGAAATCTTTGGTGTCGCACTAGATGAAGTGACGTCCGAACAACGCCGCAATGCCAAGGCGATTAACTTCGGTTTAATTTACGGTATGTCAGCCTTTGGCTTATCGCGCCAACTCGGTATTGGCCGTGCGGATGCCCAGAGCTATATGGATTTGTATTTCAAACGCTATCCAGGTGTACAAACTTTTATGCACGATATTCGCGAAAAAGCCAAAGCCCAAGGCTATGTGGAAACCCTATTCGGCCGTCGTTTATATCTGCCGGACATCAACTCTTCTAATGGTATGCGCCGTAAAGCAGCCGAGCGCGTAGCAATCAATGCACCAATGCAAGGCACCGCCGCAGACATTATCAAACGTGCCATGATTCAATTGGATCAAAAACTACAAAACGATCCCGATATTGCAATGATTATGCAGGTTCACGATGAATTGGTGTTTGAAGTGCGGTCAGAAAAAGTCGCGTTTTATAGCGAACTCATCAAAACACACATGGAAAGCGCGGCTGATTTAGTGGTGCCACTGATTGTAGAAGTGGGTCAAGGTACAAACTGGGATGAGGCGCACTAAGGAATTTAGTCATGAATAAAGTTATTCAAAGTCAGCACTTTACGGCAGAACGTGCTTGGGGAGCACTGGATATTACCAATATGAATGGCATTTCCGTGCGTCTTCACTGGACAGATAAACCTTACAAATGGCATATCAATGACGGTGAAGAAGTCTTTGCTGTCATGGATGGTACGGTGGAAATGCACTACAAAGAAGAGGGCCTAGAGAAAGCCGTATTGCTCCATGCGGGTGATATTTTTTATGCGGGTATCGGTACCGAACATGTTGCTCATCCACAAGGTGAGGCGCGCATATTAGTCATAGAGAAAGAAGACAGTATTTAAAAAATTAAAAAGAATTTTATGAATCAAGAAAGACTCAACGAAATCGAAAAACCATTACTTCACCTTGTTGAACGCGATGTGGTTCCCGCACTTGGCTGTACTGAACCTATCTCTTTGGCGCTTGCAGCAGCAACAGCGGCTAAATATTTAGGCAAAGCACCGGAACGTATTGAAGCCAAGGTATCACCAAACTTAATGAAAAATGGTTTAGGCGTTGCAGTACCGGGAACAGGCATGGTGGGCTTACCAATTGCCGCAGCGATTGGTGCTTTAGGTGGTGACCCCGATGGTGAATTGGAAGTGTTAAAACACATCACACCAGGACAAGTTTCCCAAGCTAAAGCGATGCTTGATAAAAAGCTCGTTAATGTGGATATTCATCAAACCGATCATATCTTATATTCAGAAGCCGTGTTGTTTGCCGATAATGACCGAGTGAAAGTTGCCATTCAAGATCAACACACAAACATCATTTTAATTGAAAAAAATGGCAAGGTCATTTTTGAGAAAGAACACGATGAATGTGCTGATTGCGATCCTTATGATATTTTCAAACAGGTGAGCGCACGTGAAATCTTTGAATTTTCTTGTGAAGTCGAACTCGATAAAATCCGCTTTATCGGACAAGCTGCCGCGCTCAACCGCGCGCTGTCTAACGAAGGATTGCGCGAAAATTATGGTTTACATATTGGCAGAACGTTACGCAAACAAGTTGGTAGTGGCTTAATGTCAGATGATTTACTCAGTAAAATCATGATTGAAACCACCGCAGCCTCCGATGCGCGTATGGGGGGAGCCACATTACCAGCGATGAGTAATTCAGGTTCAGGTAACCAAGGTATTGCCGCCACTATGCCCGTGGTTGTGGTCGCCGATTATTTAAACGTGAGTGAAGAAAAACGTCTCCGTGCCCTCTTCTTATCACACTTAATGGCCATTTATATCCACAGTAAATTACCCAAACTGTCAGCCCTTTGTGCGGTAACAACCGCATCGATGGGAAGCTGTGCGGGTATCGCCTATTTACTTACGGGTAAATTCGAAACCGTGAGCATGGGGATTTGCAGCATGATTGGTGACATCAGCGGAATCATCTGCGATGGCGCATCCAATAGCTGTGCAATGAAAGTGTCCACCAGTGTGGCTTCCAGCTATAAATCAGTACTCATGGCAATGGATGAAACCCATGTGACAGGCAATGAAGGCATCGTTGAACATGATCTCGACCGCACTATCGATAATCTATGTTCGATTGCGTCTAAGAGTATGCACCACATTGATCGCCAAGTGATTGAAATTATGGTGAGTAAACCCTGTCCTTAATGTTGTGATAACTTACAACAAAGTGCGGTCAGAAAAACACACAAATTTCTAACCGCACTTTTTTATATCAAAAAAACATATTTTCTAGCCAAAAGTTATTGGCACTACCTTCTTATTTTTTTAGAAAATACTGCCCTACTTAGTTCTAAAAGAAAGGAATATTTATGCTTTTAACCGGATTACTTTGCGGAATTTTACTCGGATTTGTCATGCAGCGTGGGCGCTTTTGTATTACCGGCGCATTTCGCGATATGTATGTCACCAAAAATAACAAAATGTTTGTAGCCCTTCTATTGGCGATTACCGTGCAATCCATTGGTTTCTTCCTCTTAAAAGAAATCGGTGTTTTAAATGTCGATCCAGCTGAAAATTTTGCCTTTTTAGCGGTGATTATCGGTGCCTTTGTATTTGGTATCGGCATTGTTCTTGCTGGCGGTTGTGCGACAGGTACATGGTACCGTGCTGCAGAAGGCTTAGTCGGCAGTTGGGTTGCTTTATTCACTTATATGTTATTAAGTGCCATCATGCGTACTGGTCCATTAGGGGAATTCAATAAAACTTTACGCAGTATCAATATTGAACAACGCAATATTTACGATACATTCGGTATTTCACCTTGGTGGTTAGTGGCATTATTAACTTTAGTGACAGCCTTTTATGTATACAAACATCTCAGCAAACCAAGCGTAAAAGTCGCGGCATTAAAACCGAAGAAAACGGGACTTGCTCATTTATTATTTGAAAAACGCTGGCATCCATTTTTCTCTGCCGTATTAATCGGATTAATCGCACTTGCAGCTTGGCCACTCAGTGTCGCTACGGGTCGTGAGTTTGGACTTGGGATCACTGGTCCATCCGCTAATATTATGCAATTCCTCGTTACTGGCGACGGTAAATTTATTAACTGGGGCGTATTCTTAGTTTTAGGGATTTTTATTGGATCATTCATCGGCGCGAAAGCAAGCAATGAATTTCGTGTCCGCGTACCGGATGCCACCACGATTCTACGCAGCGGACTCGGCGGTATTCTTATGGGTATTGGCGCAACGCTTGCGGGTGGCTGTTCTATCGGTAATGGCTTAGTCGAAACCGCCTTTTTCTCTTGGCAAGGTTGGGTATCATTACCATTGATGATTCTCGGCACCTGGGTGGCCGCCTACTTCACCATTATCCGTCCACAACGTTTAAAACTAGCAAAAGCATCATAAGGAGTTTATATGATCGTTAAATTACCAACACTCGGCCTTGTTTGCCCCTTTCCTCTCGTTGAAGCCAAGGAAGCAATGGCTAAGTTAAACAAAGGCGATGGCCTAGAAATTGAATTCGACTGCACACAAGCCACTGAAGCTATTCCCGCTTGGGCGGCTGAAGAAGGCTATGAAGTCACAAACTTCGAACAAATTGATGATGCCAAATGGTCAATTACGGTAATTAAATAATAAAAAAGTGCAGTCAGAAAAATATATAAATTTCTGACCGCACTTTTTCTATTAAATTTGGAAACCTATTTTGGCTCTTTCGACAAATCAAAACCAATTTTCCAAAAACCCATATCAAGTAGCTTCATTTGAGGATAATCAAGAGTCTTTTTCCTACCCTCAAATTTATATTCAATTAAAAATTGACTTCTTAATTTTTCCAGTTTTTCTTGATGCTCTTCATAAAATTTAATTAGTTTCTGCAAAGAT
Organism: Haemophilus sp.; assembly: GCA_019423005.1. Classification (GTDB taxonomy): domain Bacteria; phylum Pseudomonadota; class Gammaproteobacteria; order Enterobacterales; family Pasteurellaceae; genus Haemophilus_D. The sequence continues at coordinate 32,574 of JAHZCF010000076.1, read as the reverse complement.
GCTATATTGTAGTTTCCTGTCGTCACTTCATTCTTTTTTACGGCATCAACAAAGAAACGATCATAAGCCGGCACACAACCTAATGCCCCCAATAAAACCTTAGTAACTAAAGTTGTTGAAATATCTTGTTTTATGTCTTCTTTCCCTACATTTGAACGAAACTGCTTATAAATACTGCCAATTTCACTATTTAGTTTTTTTAGTAATAAAACAGCCTGCTCACTATTTAACTCTTTACACCCTATCCCAAATAATTTGTTATATTCAGGTTTCAATATTTCTTTTACTGCAGAAGTATGGATAGTGTAATCATATTGCAATAAAAAGGACGAACCTCTATACATCCCCCAACTGGCTAAATAGAACGCCAGATGTAAACTTAAATTATCAACATTATCTTTTTCAGGATTTTGCCTGGCTTCATAAAACTGAGCATAACAATGTTCCCAAGAACGGTATCGATGTCTATCTTGTACTTTAAGTTCCTCATAAAACTCTCCAGTTTTTTTAATAAACTCATCAATAATCGCCATTAAACTTTCCTTATCAAAATGTAAAGCTAAAAAAATACGGTTAAAAACGGAATAGTTTTAACCGCACTTTTGCTTTAATAAATCGAAATAATTAAATTAATTCTACCGGTACTTTCACCACTAATTTTTTCACAAAACTTGATTTGCCGTTTACGGTGCAACCTGGTTTATGTGGTTCATAAGGGAAAAAGACGGCGAACATTTTTGGTAAAAGTGTTACGGTGCTTTTATCTTCAATTTGTGGAGTAAGTTGGTAATCATCTGCATCACGATATTCATCGTATAAGCTGAGATTTGGATAAGTTGCGCTTACTTCAACATTTTCTTCACCACGAATAAGTAATTGAATATCTAGATATTTGTGGTGAAGTTCAGCTTGTTTGCTATCCGCTTCAACCGTATCAAATTCCATGACATTCATATAAACTTGCTCGCTTAAATCATGACGGCCATTTTCTAATGCTTCAAGATCTAAGGTGTTGAGATGATCGCAAATGTCCGCGATAACTTTTGGTAAACCCACTTTGAAATTTGGGTTATTTAATGCACTGATAATCATAGTGTCTCCTTACGTATGTATTTGTATGAGAATATGATAACAAGTTGCTTATATTAAATAAAGTTACCAATAAATTTAAAACTCTGTATAATAAGCAAGCTTTATTTTCTGCATTAGCGTGCGGCTATCAAAAGAAATTTTTAAACGCCAAAAGTGCGGTCATTTTTTTCGAAAGATTTCTTTTGCTAGTCGCAATCTGGAAAATAAAGCTTTGTTTTAAATATTATTTTGAAGGAAAACATTGTGAATCCAATTGTTAAACAATTTAAATACGGTCAACATACCGTTACTCTAGAAACCGGCGCAATTGCACGTCAAGCAACCGCTGCGGTTATGGCAAGCATGGACGATACCACGGTATTCGTGACTGTTGTTGCTAAAAAAGATGTGAAAGAAGGTCAAGACTTCTTCCCATTAACCGTAAACTACCAAGAGCGTACTTATGCGGCGGGTAAAATCCCTGGTGGTTTCTTCAAACGTGAAGGTCGTCCATCTGAAGGCGAAACCTTAATTGCACGTTTAATCGACCGTCCAATTCGTCCATTATTTCCAGAAGGTTTCTTCAACGAAATCCAAGTTGTGGCAACTGTAGTTTCTGTAAACCCACAAATCAGCCCTGACTTAGTGGCAATGATTGGTGCTTCTGCAGCATTAACCTTATCTGGTGTGCCTTTCAATGGCCCTATCGGTGCAGCGCGCGTTGGTTTTATCGACAACCAATTCGTATTAAACCCAACCATGGCTGAACAAAAACAAAGCCGTTTGGACTTAGTGGTTGCTGGTACTGACAAAGCCGTATTAATGGTTGAATCTGAAGCTGACATTTTAACTGAAGAACAAATGTTAGCGGCGGTAGTATTCGGTCATCAACAACAACAAGTTGTGATTGAAGCAATCAAAGAATTTGCAAAAGAAGCGGGCAAACCACGTTGGGATTGGGTTGCGCCACAACCAAACACAGATTTAATCAACAAAGTGAAAGCGATTGCTGAAGCACGTTTAGGCGATGCATACCGCATTACTGAAAAACAAGCACGTTACGAACAAATCGATGCGATTAAAGCGGATATGATTGCACAAATCACAGCTGCAGATGAAGAAATCAGCGAAGGTAAAATCGTGGATATTTTCACCGCACTTGAAAGCCAAATCGTTCGTGGTCGTATCATCGCCGGTGAACCACGTATTGATGGTCGTACCGTTGATACCGTTCGTGCATTAGATATTTGCACTGGTGTATTACCACGTACTCACGGTTCTGCAATTTTCACCCGTGGTGAAACGCAAGCATTAGCCGTAGCGACTTTAGGTACTGAACGTGATGCACAAATCATTGATGAATTAACAGGTGAACGTCAAGATCACTTCTTATTCCACTACAACTTCCCTCCATACTCTGTAGGTGAAACTGGTATGATCGGCTCACCAAAACGTCGTGAGATCGGTCACGGTCGTTTAGCAAAACGTGGTGTCGCTGCGGTTATGCCAAGTCTTGCAGAATTCCCGTATGTAGTGCGTGTTGTATCTGAAATTACTGAATCCAATGGTTCTTCTTCTATGGCGTCTGTATGTGGTGCGTCTTTAGCATTAATGGATGCGGGCGTTCCAATCAAAGCTGCTGTTGCAGGTATCGCAATGGGCTTAGTGAAAGAAGAAGAGAAATTCGTGGTTCTTTCAGATATCTTAGGTGATGAAGACCACTTAGGTGATATGGACTTTAAAGTGGCGGGTACACGTGAAGGTGTCACTGCACTTCAAATGGACATCAAAATTGAAGGTATCACCCCTGAAATTATGCAAATTGCATTAAACCAAGCAAAAGGTGCTCGTATGCACATTCTTGGCGTAATGGAACAAGCAATCCCTGCACCACGTGCAGATATTTCAGACTACGCGCCGCGTATTCACACCATGAAAATTGATCCGAAGAAAATCAAAGATGTTATCGGTAAAGGTGGTGCAACTATCCGTGCATTAACTGAAGAAACTGGTACGTCTATCGATATCGATGATGATGGTACAGTGAAAATCGCCGCAGTAGATAGCAACGCAGCTAAAAACGTGATGGCTCGTATTGAAGAAATCGTGGCTGAAGTTGAAGCGGGTGCAATTTACAAAGGTAAAGTGACTCGTCTTGCTGACTTCGGGGCATTCGTGGCTATCGTTGGAAATAAAGAAGGTTTAGTTCATATTTCTCAAATCGCAGAAGAACGCGTAGAGAAAGTGAGTGATTACCTTCAAGTTGGTCAAGAAGTGACTGTTAAAGTGGTTGAAATCGATCGTCAAGGTCGTATCCGCTTAACCATGAAAGATCTTGCACCAAAACAAGAAACTGAAGCAGAATCTGCACCAGCAGAAGACATTTCAGAAGAACAAGAATAATCTCACAGGGTGTGTGAATTTAGTTTACACACCCGTTTTGATTATCAAACTAACTTATAAAACAATGCAGTATTTTCGGTTATTCCGTTTTCTAGTTTCGTTGTCTAGCCTAAGTGTGATTTTATTTATTTCCGGTTGTGTGCAATCGGGAAACGTGTTTGTCGCACCAAATAAAGTCGTGCTAGCGGATCAGAATCCGAATGCTCACTTCGAACAAGAAGTGATGATTACCCGAATTGGGCAGGTTTTATTAGTTGGAAAAATGAGTAATGAAGAACGGGCGGCGCTTCACTTTGAACGTGGCGTATTATACGATTCCCTCGGTTTATGGGGCCTCGCACGTTATGACTTTACACAAGCCCTTGCATTACAGCCAAAGATGGCTTCTGTTTACAATTATTTAGGGCTTTACTTACTACTTGAAGAAGATTACGACAGTGCATTAGAAACCTTTAATGCGGTGTTTGAATTGGACCCAAGTTATGACTATACCCACCTTAATCGTGGTTTAAATTTTTATTACGTCGAACGCTATAATCTTGCTGAAGACGATTTGATGAAGTTTTACGAAGCCGATACCAAAGATCCTTATCGCGTACTCTGGCTCTATTTGAACGAACAAAAATTAAAACCACAAGAAGCCCATGCCAACCTTGTTGAACGAGCTAAAGGGCTATCTAAGGACTTCTGGGGGACAAATATCGTTCAATACTATTTAGGTAATATTTCTGTGGGCGAGTTGCAAGAACGGGCAACTAAATTTGCAGAAAACTCACAGCAATATGCAGAAATATTAACTGAAACCTACTTTTATCTAGCAAAACAAAAACTCAATTTGGGGCAAATTGATGAAGCTGCGGCTTTATTCAAACTCGCTATTGCGAATCAGGTATATAACTTTGTTGAGTATCGTTTTGCCGTGTTAGAGCTGATGAAATTGAAACCAGCTCAAACAGAAGACGAAAAAGAAGAAAAAAGTGCGGTCACAAAAACTGCTGTTTTTTAAACTTGCCTCTTTCTTTTTTCTTTTGTAACAAATAAACCTGAAAGCGAAATTGAGCTTTCCTTACTTACATTCGAGTATTTTAATGACAGACAAAATCACTTTTAATGATTTAGGCTTGCCTGAATTCATTCTAAAAGCCGTTTCTGACCTTGGTTTTGAAACACCTTCGCCAATCCAACAAGCTTGTATTCCTGCTCTTTTAGAAGGCAGAGATGTACTGGGTATGGCACAAACCGGTAGTGGTAAAACTGCCGCATTCTCTTTACCTCTTTTGGCAAAAATTGATCCTGCCGCAAAACATCCACAATTATTGGTGATGGCACCAACGCGTGAACTTGCAATTCAAGTTGCGGATGCTTGTGAACACTTCATGAAATATGCAAAAGGCATTAATATCGTGACCCTTTATGGTGGTCAACGCTATGACATCCAATTACGTGCATTAAAACAAGGAGCACAAGTTGTTGTAGGTACGCCGGGTCGTATTTTGGATCACATCCATCGTAACACATTAAATCTTTCTGAATTAAAAGCGATTGTTCTTGATGAGGCCGATGAAATGCTTCGCATGGGCTTTATTGACGATGTAGAAACTGTTATGGCTGAATTACCGGAAGAGCACCAAACTGCCCTTTTCTCCGCGACTATGCCTGAGCCAATTCGTCGTATCACAAAACGCTTCATGAACAATCCACAAGAAGTGAAAATCAAAGTAAATAACGATAATGCGCCGGATATTGAACAAAATTGTTGGTATGTTCAAGGTTTCCGTAAAAATGAGGCATTATTACGTTTCTTAGAAGTGGAAGAGTTTGATGCGGCAATCATTTTTACCCGCACTAAAACAGGTACACTAGATGTGACCGAATTATTAGAAAAACACGGGTTCCGTGCTGCGGCATTAAACGGTGATATGACTCAGCAATTACGTGAGCAAACCTTAGATCGCTTACGTAATGGCAGTCTTGATATCGTCGTTGCAACCGATGTGGCTGCGCGCGGTATTGATATTGAACGAATCAGCCTTGTAGTGAACTATGACATCCCGCTTGATGCAGAGTCTTACGTTCACCGTATCGGCCGTACCGGTCGTGCAGGTCGTTCTGGTCGTGCATTATTATTCGTTGAACCACGTGAACGCCGTTTACTTCGTAATATCGAACACTTGATGAAAAAACCAATCAATGAAGTTGAATTACCAAATCATGAAGTGTTGCAAGCCTGTCGTCGTAAAAAATTCCAAGACAAGATTACCAAGCAATTGGAACATCACGATCTCGAAATGTATCGCAGCTTATTGGAAGATTTATTCACCGCTGATCAAGATCAAGAAGATATTGCTGCAGCGATGTTGATGTTGCTTCAAGGTAAACAAAAACTCATTCTTCCACCTGATCCTCCGATGGATAAACGTCGTCGTGACCGTAATGATCGTGGTGATCGTCGTGAAAATCCTCGTTCGGCTGAACGTCGTGGTGAACGTAAAGGCTACGGCACACCACAACCGATGGATTTATATCGTATCGAAGTAGGTCGTGCAGATGGTGTAGAAGTGCGTCATATCGTAGGTGCGATCGCAAATGAAGGTGATATTAACAGCCGTTATATTGGCCATATCAAACTTTATGATGAGTACTCTACCGTTGAATTACCGCAAGGTATGCCAAAAGAATTGCTCCAACAATTCGGTAAAACGCGCGTTTTAAATAAACAAATGCAAATGAGCTTTATGGGCGCAGCACAGTCAGACAATAGACGTAGTGGCAATGACTTTGGTGGAAAAGGTCGCCGTAATGAACGTGGAGACCGAGGCCAAGATCGCTTCCGTGGTGAACGTAACGGCGAACGTCGTCAACGTAAATTTAACGATAAAAACGACCGCACTTTTAATGAACGTGGTCGCCGAGATCGCCAACATTAATCCTTATTTAACAGCCCCTTGAAGTAAAAGGGGCTTTTTTATTGTCTTAATTCTCGTTACAATCCTCTCTTATCTCAATTTATAAGGTTTATCTATTGAAAGGTCTATTTTTACGTATTATTGCTGCTTTTGCATTATTACTTTGGGCAATTGATATGGTCTTCCCTTGGCAAAAAATTATGCAATCGGAGCAAAACCCTTACACTGCGATCAAAAATCGCGGTAGCCTTATTGTCGGCACCATTAATAATCCCATTTACTATTTTATTGGGAATGAAGGCGAATCAGGCTTAGAATATGAATTAGCAAAAAACTTTGCTGATTATTTAGGGGTTCGCTTACAAATTAAAACCTTAGAAAATAACGATCAACTTTTTAACGAATTAGAGAACAATAATATTGATATTGCAGCTGCGAATCTTTTATTCCAGCCTCAACGTGCAGAAAAATTTCAGTTAGGGCCCTCTTATACTTCTGCCTCTTGGCAGCTTGTGTATAAAAAAGGTGAAAATCGTCCAAAAGATTTAGCGCAAGTACAGCAAGAAATTATCATTTCTGCGGGGGAAGACTTAGAAAAATTATTATCCCTTGCACAGAAAAAACTTCCTGCACTTAAATGGCAGAATAACAAGCAATTAACCCAAGAAGAATTATTGATTCAAGTGGCTGAAGGGAAAATTCCTTACACCATTGCAAATAGTATTGATGTGGCGGCCGCACAACAAATTCGCCCTAACTTAGCCATTGCATTTGACCTAACGGATGAAATGACCGTGCATTGGTATCTTTCCAATAAATCCTATAATGAGCTACAAGCAGGCTTGTTGGATTTTATGAATAATGCCATTGAAACAGGATTAATTGATCGCATTGAGGAGAAATATTTCCGCCATATTACTGCCTTTGATTATGTGGATACTCAGGCTTATTTAGAGGCGGTTGAAAAAATTCTGCCTCAATATCAACCGCTCTTTGAAAAATACAAAGGGAATTTAGACTGGCGATTATTAGCCGCTGTAGCCTATCAAGAATCGCATTGGGACCCTTATGCCACCTCTCCAACAGGTGTGCGCGGGATGATGATGCTTACCAAAGATACGGCTGTGCGGATGAATATTAATAATCGCACGGATGCCGAACAAAGTATAAAAGCGGGATCGGAATATTTGCATTGGCTACTCGACCAAATGCCTGACAGTATTCCCGAAGAAGATCGAATTTGGTATTCTTTAGCGGCATACAATATGGGGTTAGGGCATATTTTAGATGCTCGTCGCCTAACTAAAAAATTAGGCGGCAATCCTGATAACTGGTTAGATGTAAAAAATAATCTTCAGCTATTATCGGAAAAGCGTCATTATTCAAACTTAAAATATGGCTACGCTCGCGGCTATGAGGCCTACCAATATGTCGAAAATATTCGACGTTACATGAATAGTATTGTGAATTATCATCGCGTTCAAGAAAACCAAGCGACTGCAACAGAGTAAGTGCGGTCAGAAAAAACAATGTTTTATTGAACTCAAAGAAAACAAGGAGAAAAAGATGTTAAAAAGAAAAACTTTTTTAAAGAAAAAAGCATCAAGAGATATCTCTGCCTCACGCAACTTGCGTTTAAGACGCTTAAAACACTGTAAAGCAAAACAATTCCAACGCCATGCGTTACAATTAGTGATTCAAGATATCTAAAAAAAGGGCGAACATCATGTTCGCCCTTTCAATTTATTCATTATCCTTTATTTTTAAAAAGAATCTTTCAAACGCTCATCTGCTCGACGAGATTCACCTTTATGTTGAAGTTTATTTAATTGACGTTCTAATTTTTCTTCGACTTCATTGATCGCTTTATACATATCATCAGCCGTTGCAGTGGCTAACAGATTACCTAATGGAGTTCCAATTGAAGCCTCTACAGAAAAGCCGTTTGGTACTTTACTTAAAACAAAGTGCGGGCTAATCAGTTGAGTGTGCCATTTCTCTAATTTTGCAAGTCTTCCCTCCACATGTTCACGAATTGCAGGAGTGATTTCCATTTGTTTACTTGTGATATTGAGTGTCATAGCATTTACCTCTTTTGCTTAAATGAACCCTTCGGTTCCGTTCATCTTTAGTAACAACATATCGACCTTGAACCACTTTTTCAAGTGCTTTTAGGTAAATAAAAAAACAAATGTTCAAAAATATGATCGGGATCTAATTTCTGAAAAAATGTGATTTCATTTCCGTGTAAACTTGTTATGATGTAAAGCTGTAAACAACAAAGGGAAGCACTCGGCTTCCCTTTTCTTTTTATGAGATAAATTAGGCTAATTCATCTTGATCATGTTGTGTTGCTTTTAAACGTTCAAAGTAATCCTTAGTTTCTGAAATAATTTCTTTACGCAAACCAATTAATGCTATCAAGTTCGGGAAGGCCATTAAACCATTCACAATATCCGCTAAGATCCAGATTAAATCTAAGGTGAGGAATGAACCCGCTCCAACCAGAACAATAAATACGAAGCGATACAATTTAATACCACGGATACCAACTAAGTAAAGGAAACAACGCTCTCCATAGTAACACCACCCTAAAATTGTAGTGAAAGCAAAGAATAATAAGCCAACGGTTACAATAGTTGCACCGATTGATGTGCCTAAGCCCTGTGCAAAAGCGTAGTTGGTCACACTTGCGCCAGAAAGCTCAGGATTACTCCATGCCCCCGTAATAACAAGTACTAATCCCGTCATCGTACATACGATGATGGTATCTAAAAATGTCCCTGTCATCGAAATTAAACCTTGGCGAACGGGCTCTTTCGTTTGCGCCGCTGCAGCAGCAATAGGCGCACTCCCTAAACCAGATTCATTTGAGAAAATACCGCGTGCCACACCCGATTGAATCGCTTTCATCACGGTAAAACCAACTGCACCGCCTAAAGCCGCTTGTGGGTTAAACGCACTCTGAATAATTAATGCAATTGCAGCAGGCAATTTGTCGTAATTAACGATTAAGATGATAATTGAGGTCGCCACATAGCCAATTGCCATAAAAGGCACAATTACTGAAGAAGCTGTCGCGATACGTCTTACACCACCGAGAATAATCATAGCGACCAACACCGTCACCACTGTTGCCGTAATAATAACGGGTACATTGAATGTGTCTTGCATCGCATGCGTAATTGCATTTATTTGAGGGAAGGTACCAATACCGAAAAAGGCCACCAATACCCCAAAGAGCGCAAATAATTTGGCTAGCCATTTAATACCAAGACCGCGTTCGATGTAGTACATCGGTCCACCAGCCATAAAACCGTATTTATCTCGCACACGATATTTCACGGCAAGTAAACATTCAGCATATTTAGTTGCCATGCCTAATAATGCAACTAGCCACATCCAAAAAATTGCGCCTGGTCCTCCCGCTTGTACTGCGGTCGCTACCCCCACGATATTCCCTGTACCAATAGTCGCCGCTAATGCCGTACAAAGTGCAGCAAAAGAAGATACATCTCCCTTGCCTTTATTCGCACCACGAGCAAATAAATAGCCCAATGCACGCGGCAAATAACGAATTTGTAAGAAACCTAAACGAAGGGTGAGATAAAGTCCTGTTCCGGACAATAGAATGAGTAGAGGCGGTCCCCATACAAAGCTGCTAATAGCAGATAAGGTTGTCTGTAATGACATTGATGATTCCTCGTCGTTTAAAATACAAATAAACTCGACAAGGAGACAAGAAGAATCCCGATAGAAATATTTTTGATAATACGGATTGTCTTTTGCCCCTGTCCTTTTGCCTGAGCGTTTGGAAAACAATCGAAAAGTCGACCGCTCTTTTGCGCCTTCGGCGTCCATTTACATCAATAAATGCAATGGATCTCTCCAAGGGTTCGTCCAGTAACAGTCCCTGCAATCTTGCAATTGCGCCTGAAAGATTTTACCTCGTCGGCGTAGGGGCAATTCCCTACTCTCCAGCTACCTTCTTCCGAACTCACTTTTTACGTTTTATTTTTTATCGCAAAAAGTGTTGCGAATTTTAGCAAACTTGAAAGGCTAACTCAATGGATTGACGAAAAAAGGCTTAGATAACAAGGTGAAAGCAGATAAAAACAAAGTGCGGTCAAAAATTTTCTTATTTTTGACCGCACTTCTCTCAGCAATAAAATTAGTGCTCTTTACATGACCATTGAGTCACATTCATCTTAATAACCACGATTTTGTTTAGCTCATTCTCACTAAACTGCCAATCATTTTTCTGTGTATAGTGTTCCATTAAATATTGTAGAGCATCAATCTTCTCATCTTTATCTTCGATAATGAATAAATTCCCTTTTCCAATAATGCTCTGATATAAAAAAGAATAATCACAGGCAATTTCTGCTTTTACAATTTCATGTTTACGGTCCATTTCAAAACCAGCTAATTTATTCTTTTTAATCAGTTCAATCTTTTTCCCTTTAACAAATCCATGGAAATAAAGAGTAAGTTCTTCATTATCTGCCTTAAAACCAAAATTTAATGGAACAATATAAACACTTTCATCATCTTGTAATCCTAAACGGCAAATATCACACTGATTCATAATTTCTAACATACGATGATAATCAGTGATTGCCCTATCCTTACGTCTAATCTTAGAACATTCCATATTATACTCCCCCTTGCTTATTAAATAAAAAAGGCAGATAAATATCTGCCTTCAATTTTAAGGATTATAAAATCTCTTTTGCTTTTGCCACCACGTTATCCACGGTGAAACCAAAGAGTTTGAATAATTGATCCGCAGGTGCTGATTCACCGAAGCTATTCATACCTACCACGCGACCTTCAAAGCCAACGTATTTATACCAGAAGTCGGCAATACCCGCTTCAATCGCAACACGTTTGGTTACAGCTGCTGGTAATACACTTTCGCGGTACGCTGCATCTTGTTTATCGAAACGGTTAGTGCTTGGCATAGAGACGACACGTACTTTTTTACCTTCTGCACTTAATGCTTCAGCCGCTTTCACCGCTAATTCTACTTCAGAACCTGTTGCAATGAAGATTAACTCAGGTGTGCCATCACAGTCTTTTAACACATAAGCACCACGTTTAACCGCATCTAATTGTGCAGAAGTGCGGTCCATTTGGGCTAAGTTTTGACGGGTAAAGATCAACGCACTTGGACCATCTTGGCGTTCAACAGCTTGTTGCCATGCGATAGCTGATTCCACCTGGTCACACGGACGCCATGTTTCAAGATTTGGAATTAAGCGTAATGATGCGGTTTGCTCAACGGGTTGGTGAGTTGGACCATCTTCACCTAAGCCGATAGAGTCATGAGTATAAACGAATAAAGCGCGTTGCTTCATTAATGCTGCCATACGCACCGCATTGTGTGCGTATTCGTAGAACATTAAGAAGGTTGCACCGTAAGGAATGAAACCACCATGTAAAGCAATACCATTCATGATCGCTGACATACCGAACTCACGCACACCATAGTTAAGGTAGTTACCGCCTACGTTTTCATGAGCACGAATTGGTTTAGAGCCGCTCCATAACGTTAAGTTAGAGCTTGCTAAGTCTGCTGATCCACCTAAAAATTCAGGTAACACATGTGCATAAGCTTCGATTGCATTTTGTGATGCTTTACGGCTTGCAATGCTTGCAGGATTTGCTTGTAATTTTTCAATGAACGCTTTAGATTCTGTAGCCCAATTTGATGGTAATTCACCATTTACACGACGTGTAAATTCTGCAGCAAGTTCTGGATATGCTTTAGCATAAGCGGCAAATTTTTCTTCCCAAGATTTTTCTGCTGCAGCGCCTTTTTCTTTCGCAGACCATTCAGCATAGTACTCAGCCGGAATTTCAAATGGACCATATTCCCAGCCTAGTGCTTTACGGGTTAATGCGATTTCTTCATCACCTAATGGTGCACCGTGACAATCGTGAGAGCCAGATTTATTTGGTGAACCAAAACCAATGATCGTTTTACAAATAATCAACGTTGGTTTTTCTTTTTCTGCTTGAGCAAGAATAGTCGCTGCACGAATTTGTTCTGCATCGTGACCATCCACATTGCGGATCACTTGCCAGCCATAAGCTTCAAAACGAGCTGCGGTATCATCGCTGAACCAACCATCTACATGACCATCAATCGAAATGTTATTGTCATCGTAGAATGCGATTAATTTACCAAGGCCTAATGTGCCGGCTAAAGAGCAAGCTTCGTGAGAAATCCCTTCCATTAAACAGCCATCGCCTAAGAACACATAAGTGTGGTGGTCTACGATTTCATGGCCTTCACGGTTAAATTGACCCGCTAAGGTTTTCTCAGCAATCGCCATACCTACTGCATTGGTGATACCTTGACCTAACGGACCAGTTGTGGTTTCAACACCTGGTGCATAACCATATTCTGGGTGACCAGGGGTTTTAGAATGTAATTGACGGAATTGTTTTAAATCTTCGATAGAAAGATCGTAGCCTGTTAAATGTAATAAGCTATAAATCAACATTGAACCATGGCCGTTAGAAAGCACAAAACGGTCGCGATCTGCCCATTTAGGATTGTTTGGATTGTGTTTTAAAAAATCGCGCCATAATACTTCAGCGATATCCGCCATTCCCATTGGTGCACCTGGGTGGCCTGATTTTGCTTTTTGTACTGCATCCATTGATAGCGCACGAATTGCGTTGGCGAGTTGTCTTCGAGTTGCCATGTTTTTCTCCTATCTAAATAATTCTGAGTATTCTAACCTATTTACTGATTGACTTGAGCAATATCTGCAATTTTATTTACCTTGATCAAATTCTTCGACGACGTTGATGGAAACGTTGGCTACTCGATTTACCTTGTAAATTTACCACCGTTTTAGTTTCTACTGGTTTTCGATATGTTCGACGATAATGACTTAAAAAATAATGAATGGAACTGGCGAATAAAGCACCTAATAAAAAGACCACCACAATTTCACCATATAAGCGGTGGAAGACTTGATTAATTTTGCTCTGCGTTGTTTGAGCATATTGGGCGTCAAACGTCACTCGCAAGAAGCCACGAACAGCGTTATTAGAAGCAGAATAAATGGGCTCAACAATTTGTTGTGTTGAAAACTCACCTTCATTTTTATGTTCTAGACCAAGTTGCTCACGAAGATTACCAGTATTGGTACTTTGTGCCAATTCTTTGCCGTTATAATCATAAATAGTCGCATCGAGCACAAAGTTTTCTTTAACTAAATTATCTAAATTTTCGACAAGTTGATCGGATTTCGCATTATTGGTTAACAAAACCGAAAATAAATTTGCCTGCTGACGAACCAAAATATGCGACAAATTTGCCACTTGATTCACACTTGAAAGCTGTGAACCAATCTTAAATTGTTTCACACCAAACAAAATCACGGCCATGGCACCGATACAAAGCAGCATGATGAGCCCAAACATCAGTGATTTTTGAAGTTTTTCTTTAATTAATTGCACGTTGTTTTTCCATTTTTTCGCCAAGATCGGCTAGAATAGATGAGTATTCACAATTTACAGGATTTTCTATGCAAATTCAAAACCTTGCAAGCATTACCCAAAAATACCCCCAATTTCCCACCGCACTTTCGTCTGATTTGCCTCATTCCGATGAAACACATGCGTTTATTTTATACGGCACAACGCTGAATTTAGCCAAATTACTCGAATTCCAACAAAAGTGCGGTCAAACTTTCCTGTGTTTTGATGCATGGAACGTTGAAAAAAATACCGTTGTTCTTTTAAAAGGCGAATGGCTAACTGATTTTATTGCCCATGCTCATGACCTGCAATTAGACATTGCTAAACTGGATTTTGATGCAAAATTATCAGAAAAAGGTTTATTGGTGATGGATATGGATTCTACTGCCATTCAAATTGAATGTATCGACGAAATTGCCAAACTTGCTGGCACAGGTGAATTAGTTTCTTCTATTACTGAAAGTGCCATGCGTGGCGAGCTCGATTTTGAACAAAGTTTGCGTCGTCGTGTCGGTACCCTTAAAGGTGCACCAGAAAGTATTTTGCAGCAAGTACGTGAAAAATTACCTTTAATGCCAGGCTTAATTGAAACCATTAAGACATTACAACAACATGGTTGGAAAACCGCCATTGCTTCTGGTGGCTTTACCTATTTCGCCGATTACTTAAAAAGTTTATTAAACCTCGACTTTGCGGCGTCTAATCAATTTGAAATTATTGATGGCACGCTGACCGGCAATGTAAAAGGTAGCGTAGTCGATGCACAATACAAAGCGAATACCTTGCAAAAACTCGCTGAAGAATACCATATTCCACGCAAAAGCACTCTCGCCATTGGTGATGGAGCCAATGATTTGGCGATGATGAATGTCGCCGGATTAGGCGTGGCATTTCATGCGAAACCGAAGGTGCAACAACAAGCGCAAATTGTGGTAAACTTTGCTGACTTAACTGCACTTTTATGCCTTTTAAGTGCAAATGATCGAATTTAATTGATTTTGGGAGAAAATTTATGCCATCTTTTGACATCGTATCTGAAATTACTATGCACGAAGTGCGTAATGCGGTTGAAAATGCAAACCGCGTATTAAGTACACGTTATGATTTCCGTGGCGTGGAAGCGGTCATTGAATTAAATGAAAAAAGCGAAACTGTGAAAGTGACGACTGAATCAGATTTCCAATTAGAGCAATTAATTGAAATCTTAATTGGTGCGTTTGTAAAACGTGGCATTGAACATAGCTCGTTGGATATTCCAACAGAAAGTGAACACCACGGTAAACTTTACACCAAAGAAATCAAATTAAAACAAGGGATTGAAACGGAGATGGCGAAAAAAATCACTAAATTAGTGAAAGATTCAAAAATCAAAGTTCAAACTCAAATTCAAGGTGAACAAGTGCGCGTAACTGGTAAATCTCGTGACGATTTACAAGCGGTTATTCAATTAGTGAAAGGCACTGAATTAGGCCAACCATTCCAATTTAATAACTTTAGAGATTAATTTAATGAAAAAATATCTGTGGGTATTTTTGGCTGCAATTCCAGCATGTTCGCTCGCAAATGAGAATGCTATGAATCTCGGTGAGAGCGTCATTGATGTTGTAAAATGTGAAACCACCAAAGGTGAAAAGATTTGGGTCGCGCTAAATAATCTTAAAACATTCACTTACATGAAAAACGATGTGAATGTGGCTGATCAAACGATAGATAATGCTTACTTACAAGCTTATGCCACAGAAGCGACTCTTTTTCTTCCACCAACAGAAAATAATCAGTTGTGGACGATAATAAAAGAAAGAGCAGTAGATAAGACGAGCATCAGTCAAGTTACTATCGATTTGTGTGATGAGAAAGGTAAGCTAATTTCTCATGCTGCTTGCAAACGAAATGACGAGACTTTTTCATTATTAATGGGATCGAGTTTCGATATAAAAGAGCCTACCGATAAAATCCTTGAATTAATGGATCCACTTCCACAATAAAACTAAAGAGCGGTCAAAAACACAACATTTTTTGGCCGCTCTTTTTATTTGCGCTAATTAAGCTAATCTCGCTTTTGCTTCTGCGATCGCTTCTGCAACACGAAGTGGTGAAACCCCACCTTTTGCACAACGTTTATCTAAACAAGATTGTAGTGAAAGAATGCCATATACATCATCCCCTACCACATCACTGAATTGACGGAATTCAGGAATGGTTAAGTCTTCCAAGGCTTTGCCTTTTTCAATGGCATAAACCACGGTTTCACCGACAATATGGTGAGAATCACGGAATGGCACACCTTTTGCCACAAGATAATCCGCTAGCTCTGTTGCATTTGAATAACCTTTTAAGGCGGCTTCGCGTGTACGATCGGTATTCACTTTTAATTCATCTAGTACAAAAGTCGCCATATCTACGCAATCTTGCCAGGTATCTAACGCATCAAAGATCCCTTCTTTGTCTTCTTGCATATCTTTGTTATACGCTAACGGCAAACCTTTTAAGGTCATCAACATACCAGTTAATGCGCCCATTACACGGCCAGCTTTACCACGAATCAATTCACAAGCATCAGGATTTTTCTTTTGCGGCATTAAAGACGAGCCTGAAGTCACACGATCTGACAATTCCACAAAATTTGCTTCACCACTGTTGAAAATAATCATATCTTCTGCGAAACGAGAAAGGTGCGCCATACTTAAAGACGCCGTTGAAAGTAATTCCACAATATGATCACGATCAGAGACGCTATCCAAACTATTACGCGTCGCAAAAGCAAAACCTAAATCTGAAGCTAATTGTTCACGATCAACTGCATAGGCTGTTCCTGCAAGTGCGCCACTGCCTAATGGGCAGCTATTCATTCGTTTATAAGCATCTGTAAGACGTGAATAATCTCGCTCAAACATCTCCACATAGGCCATACACCAATGAGCAAAAGTGATTGGTTGTGCACGTTGTAAATGGGTATAACCCGGCATCACCGCATCTTGCGTATTTTCAGCAGTTTGTACCAAGTGACGTTGAAGATTACGAACAGACTCTTGCAACTCGACTACACGCTGTTTGCACCACATTTTGATATCAAGTGCAACTTGGTCATTACGGCTACGACCCGTGTGTAATTTTTTACCTAAATTACCCACTTTATCAATAAGCTTACTTTCCACCCAGCTATGAATATCTTCTGCATCATCTTGCAAAATCGCTTGTGGATTTGACCGCACTTCGATTAATAATTCATTTAAGGCAACCTCTAGCTGTTGTTGCTCTTCAGCACTTAATACACCAACATTCACTAAAGCTTTAGACCAACCAATTGAGCCTTCAATATCTTGCTCTGCCAAGCGATAATCAAAACGCAGGCTATCATTAAAATCTTTAAAACGTTTGTCTGCCGCTTGTGTAAAACGACCACCCCAGAGAGCCATAAGTTATCCTTATCTCGATTATAAAAATGATTAATTATTCAATTATTACGCATAATTAATCAATATGCAATAATAATCTCTATATCGTCCGCTATTTTACCCTGTTTTTTCTAACAAAAACTAGACAGTACTGCATTTTAGTGGTAATTTACGCAGCATTCTTAAGGGCATTGCCCACCATTCAAACAATTCAGTATTATCAACTCTTATTAATTCCAACATTATTAATTATGCATCTTACAGAACTTAAAAACACGCCTGTTTCTGATCTTGTGAAACTTGGCGAAGAACAAATGGGTTTAGAAAATCTTGCCCGTTTACGTAAACAAGATATTGTTTTTGCTATTTTGAAACAGCACGCTAAGAGCGGTGAAGATATTTTTGGCGGCGGCGTATTGGAGATTTTACCCGATGGTTTCGGTTTCTTACGCTCCGCAGACAGTTCCTACCTTGCTGGTCCTGATGACATCTACGTCTCTCCAAGTCAAATTCGTCGTTTCAATCTTCAAACTGGTGATAAAATCGAAGGTAAAATCCGTCCACCAAAAGAAGGCGAACGCTATTTTGCACTTTTAAAAGTCGACCAAGTCAACGATGACAAACCTGAAGTCTCTCGTAGCAAAATCCTTTTCGAAAACTTAACGCCATTACATGCTAATTCTCGTTTAAGAATGGAACGTGGTAATGGTTCAACTGAAGATTTAACAGCACGTATTTTAGATTTAGCCTCTCCAATTGGTAAAGGTCAGCGTGGTCTTATCGTGGCTCCGCCAAAAGCAGGTAAAACCATGTTGTTACAAAATATTGCACAAAGCATCACGCACAACTATCCAGAATGTGAACTTATTGTGCTTTTAATCGATGAGCGCCCCGAAGAAGTAACAGAAATGCAACGCTCAGTTAAAGGTGAAGTAATTGCCTCAACCTTTGATGAACCAGCTGCTCGTCACGTTCAAGTGGCAGAAATGGTTATCGAGAAAGCAAAACGTTCTGTAGAGCACAAAAAAGACGTGGTGATTTTACTCGACTCTATCACGCGTTTAGCTCGTGCTTACAATACTGTTACGCCAGCATCTGGTAAAATTCTTTCTGGTGGTGTGGATGCAAATGCTTTACATCGTCCAAAACGTTTCTTTGGTGCAGCGCGTAACGTAGAAGAAGGTGGTAGTTTAACCATTATTGCAACCGCACTTGTTGATACGGGTTCAAAAATGGATGAGGTTATCTTTGAAGAATTTAAAGGTACCGGTAACATGGAATTACATCTTTCTCGTAAAATTGCAGAAAAACGTGTGTTCCCAGCAATCGACTTCAACCGTTCAGGTACGCGTAAAGAAGACTTACTTACCACACCAGATGAATTACAGAAAATGTGGATTCTTCGCAAAATCCTTAACCCAATGGGTGAAGTGGAAGCAATGGAATTCCTCATTGACAAACTTATGGTGGCGAAAACCAACGATGAGTTTTTTGAAATTATGAAGCGGTCTTAATATTGGCCGCACTTAAAAACAAAAAAGGCTTGGGATCCCAAGCCTTTTTCATTTTGCGAATTATTCGCCCAAACGCTCTTTAATACGAGCAGATTTACCTGAACGTTCACGTAAGTAGTAAAGTTTAGCTTTACGTACTGCACCTTTACGTTTAACAGTGATTGAATCTACAACTGGTGAGTGAGTTTGGAATACACGCTCAACACCTACACCGTTAGACACTTTACGTAAAGTAAATGCTGAGTGCAAGCCACGGTTACGAATTGCAATAACCACGCCTTCGAATGCTTGCAAACGACGTTTGCTACCTTCAACTACCCATACTTTAACTTCTAAAGTATCACCTGGGCGGAAACTAGGTACGTTTTGTTTTAATTGTTCTTGTTCAAGTTGTTTGATAATGTTAGACATTGTTTGATCCTTTATTGATCCTAGATGTAACTGAAACTAACTGTTATGCTCGGCTTGCGCCTCTTTTAACAGTTTACGTTGTTCGTCAGTCAGAGCTAGGCCTTCTAAGAGCTCAGGGCGTCGGAGCCACGTTCTTTGTAGCGATTGTTTTAATCGCCATTTGCGAATTTCTTCGTGATGTCCCGACATCAGCACGGATGGCACAGTTAATCCTTCTAACACTTCCGGTCTGGTGTAATGCGGACAATCTAATAAACCATCTGCAAAAGAATCTTCTTCTGCGGAGGCTTGTTTGCCTAATACACCAGGAATAAAACGCGCAACAGCATCAATTAATGTCATTGCCGGCAATTCCCCACCGGTCAGAACGTAATCGCCGATTGACCATTCTTCATCGATTTCAGTTTGAATCAATCGCTCATCAATACCTTCGTAACGTCCACATACCAAAATCAATTTCTGATTTTGAGCAAGCTCGGTTACGCCGCCTTGATCGAGTTTACGTCCTTGTGGCGAAAGGTAAATCACCTTTGCGCCTTCTCCTGCCGCTGCCTTTGCAGCATGAATCGCATCCCGTAAAGGTTGCACCATCATCAGCATTCCCGGACCACCACCATAAGGACGGTCATCCACGGTTTTATGCTTGTCGAATGTAAAATCTCTTGGATTCCAACATTCTACTTGCAGAAGATTATGTTTTACGGCTCTACCTGTAACCCCAAATTCCGTAATCGCTTTAAACATTTCGGGGAACAATGAAATTACCCCTATCCACATAAAAAGCCTACTACATTACGTTTGTGCATACTTGAGATTAGAAACCAGCGTCCCAATCCACTTCAATTGTTTTCGTGGTGAGATCGACTCTTTTAACTACTTGTTCATACAAAAACGGAATTAACCGCTCTTGTTTCCCAAAAGCATCTTTAGTATTGGCTTTAACCACTAACACATCATTAGAACCGGTTTCCATCATCTCTGTTACAGTTCCCATTGTATAACCTTCTAAGTTTACGACTGAACAACCGATTAAATCGTGCCAGTAATAATCGCCTTCTTCCAGTTCTGGGAATACAGATAAATCCACACCAATTTCAACATTTGCTAAAGTTTGTGCGGCTTCACGATCATCAACGCCTTTTAATTTAACGATGATTTCGTGATTATGATGACGCCAGTTTTCTAATTCCGTTGGCTGCCATTCACCTTTGATTTTTAAAAACCAAGGTTGATAATCAAAAATGCTTTCAGCTTGTTCTGTTGATGAATAAATACGTAACCACCCACGGATACCGTAGGTTGAGCCTAATTTGCCCACAACTTCAATGCGTTGTTGTTCCATATTTTTCACCTATCTTAGTTTAAGAACTAAATCAAAAAGCGAGATTATGCTTTTTGAGCTTCTTTTACCAAAGTTGCAACACGGTCTGAAAGTGAAGCACCTTGAGCAACCCAGTGGTTTACACGCTCAAGATCAACACGAAGACGCTCTGCGTTACCTTGTGCGATTGGGTTGAAGAAACCTACACGCTCAATGAAACGACCGTCACGTGGTGAACGACTGTCAGCTACTACGATTTGATAAAATGGGCGTTTTTTAGCTCCGCCACGAGATAAACGAATGGTTACCATAACCTTCCTCTAAATGTTTAATTACTAAAAGAATATTCTCAAACTCGAAAGTGATTTAAGAATATAGCTTACTTTTTTCTCTGTATATATAGACAAAAAGCCTGCGAGTTTTATACTTTTTGAGCAAAATTGCAAGTTTTGGATGAGCATTCTAATAAGTACGTTATATTCTCTTGAAAAAGTAAACATTATCATTCACATGCAATTTTGTTTTACGTATAATCTAAGAAACTCTCAAATAGTTTTAGGTCAAGTTTACGCGTTAAGCGGTATTTTATATTGATAAAATATCAGTTAAATGAGGTTTATTA
This sequence comes from Haemophilus sp., assembly GCA_019423005.1. Classification (GTDB taxonomy): domain Bacteria; phylum Pseudomonadota; class Gammaproteobacteria; order Enterobacterales; family Pasteurellaceae; genus Haemophilus_D. The sequence continues at coordinate 11,431 of JAHZCF010000076.1, read as the reverse complement.
TGAAAATCAGTTTTCATTCTGTGTTACTTGGATTAGCGTCATGTATTGGCATTCAACAATCTGTGATAGCGAGTCCTCCTTCGTCTTCTCACCAATCAATATCTACTGAGTCCGCTGAGGCTTTAAAGCAACAATTTTCAATCGCTTTAGCTAAACAAGAAAAGCAACAAATTTCTATTTTACAGAAAAAACTCACCGCACTTTTTTCTTTACCTCCCCAATTTCTTGATAATCAGATCCAAATAAGCGAAAAAATCCTCACTCGCATTTTTAAAACAGATAAAAATCTCACCCCTAAATTTCTTGATTATTTATACTTTGAACCGATAAATACTGGCGATGCTAATTTAATTCAGGAAATGAAGAAAAACTTACTGGTGTCTTTTTTAGCGAATGAGCAGGCAAAAATTTATATTCGTCAAACAGATAATTCGGAGCAATTTGTTCAGGCTTTAATAGAACGGGGAGCCAAACCAGATCAAATTATATTATTGTCTTTGGATGCTAAAGGCATATTTCAAAAAATTATTGAACAGATGCGTCAAGATTTTCCTAATCAAACAACTTTTTCTATTACTGAGAATCGAGTGAGTTTGATAACCCCTTCTTCTGAAATTAAGCCCCGCCTCGCTCTAGCCAATATGATGTTTGCTCGCCAATTTAAAGGGGTGGAGGTTGATGATTTTTCGTATTTAGATCAAGCACGTGAAAATCTTCAACACAATAACTATGCTATTCGTTATAAGACTTTCCAAGCAATGCTTGAAGGCTTAAATTAATCCGTTTACTCACAAGGAGCCATTATGTTTTTATCTAAAAAATCAGTGACCTTTGCAGTTAGTGCGTTAGCAATGCTTTGCTCAGGTGCAGCCTTTGCTAAAGAAGCGCCGCAAGCACATAAAGCTGTGGAGTTAAGTATTTTACATATTAACGACCACCATTCTTATTTGGAACCGCACGAAGCAAGAATTAATCTAAATGGTCAACAAACAAAGGTTGATATTGGCGGTTTTTCTGCTGTGAATGGAAAACTTTATGAGTTACGTAAAAAGTATAAAAATCCATTAGTACTGCATGCAGGCGATGCCATTACTGGTACACTTTACTTTACGCTGTTTGGCGGTTCCGCTGATGCGGCTGTGATGAATGCAGGTAATTTCCATTATTTTACTTTAGGTAATCATGAATTTGACGCGGGTAATGAAGGGTTATTAAAACTGCTTGAACCATTAAAAATTCCTGTGCTTTCAGCTAATGTGATTCCTGATAAAAGTTCAATTTTATATAACAAATGGAAACCTTACGATATTTTCACTGTGGATGGAGAAAAAATTGCTATTATCGGTTTAGATACCGTGAATAAAACGGTTAATTCCTCTTCACCAGGTAAAGATGTGAAGTTCTATGATGAAATTGCTACCGCACAAATTATGGCAAATGCGCTAAAACAACAAGGTATTAATAAAATCATTTTACTTTCACATGCAGGAAGTGAAAAAAATATCGAAATTGCTCAAAAAGTAAATGATATTGATGTGATCGTTACTGGCGATTCACATTATTTATACGGAAACGATGAATTACGTGGTTTAAAATTGCCAGTAATCTATGAATATCCGCTTGAATTTAAAAATCCGAATGGTGAACCGGTATTTGTAATGGAGGGTTGGGCTTATTCTGCTGTGGTGGGGGATTTAGGTGTTAAATTCAGTCCTGAAGGTATTGCGTCTATTACTCGTAAAATTCCTCACGTGTTAATGAGTTCTCATAAACTTCAAGTGAAAAATTCGGAAGGTAAATGGACTGAATTAACCGGCGATGAACGTAAAAAAGCGCTTGATACTTTAAAATCAATGAAGAGTATTTCACTTGATGATCATGATGCAAAAACAGACATGCTTATTTCAAAATATAAAAGTGAAAAAGATCGTTTAGCACAAGAAATTGTTGGCGTCATCACTGGTTCTGCAATGCCAGGTGGTTCAGCGAACCGTATCCCAAATAAAGCAGGCTCTAATCCAGAAGGTTCTATCGCGACACGCTTTATTGCAGAAACGATGTATAACGAACTCAAAACGGTGGATTTAACCATTCAAAATGCAGGCGGTGTACGCGCAGATATTTTACCGGGCAATGTAACCTTTAATGATGCTTATACTTTCTTACCTTTCGGGAATACGTTATATACCTATAAAATGGAAGGTTCGTTAGTGAAACAAGTGCTTGAAGATGCGATGCAATTTGCTTTAATTGATGGCTCTACAGGAGCATTCCCTTATGGCGCAGGCATTCGTTACGAAGCGAATGAAACACCAAATGCAGAAGGTAAACGTTTAGTGAGCGTGGAAGTTTTGAATAAACAAACCCAACAATGGGAACCAATTGATGATAATAAACGTTATCTCGTTGGTACTAATGCTTATGTAGCTAGCGGTAAAGATGGTTACAAAACTTTTGGTAAATTATTTAACGATCCGAAATATGAAGGCGTTGATACTTACTTGCCTGATGCGGAAAGTTTCATTAAATTTATGAAAAAACATCCGCAATTTGAGGCTTATACTTCATCAAATGTGAAATTTAATGCTTCTAGCGATGTGTTACCAAAAAAATAAAAGCTAAAATATATTGAAAATAGCGCGTATTTAACACTCGATTTTATACCTCAGGCAAACCCACTTTATAGACCATCTGGTAAAGGTGGGTTTATTTTTTGTCGTTTGATCTCTTTCTATTACATTTCACTTTAGATTGCCATTCAAGCAGTCAGTTTCGTAGAGTTTTTACCATTACCTCATATTAATAAAGTCTGAATTATAAAAAGCGTAAAAAAGCCCATAGCACAAGGGCATTTTCTTGATATTTTGTGCTTGCTTGCATGTGTACTTTCGACGAACCTCTGTAATGGGCATAACTATGTCTATGGTGTTGTTCTGCTTCCGTAAAGTTATGATAATGAAATTGATGTAGCGTGGAACTCTCCCCTAGCTTGGTTAGACGGTTACTTACGTAGTGGTGGAAAAACCTTAAATGGTGCCATGCGTGATACCGACCAAGATCGTCAAAGCTATTTAGTTGTTAATGATCCAACTATCCAATCGATTGAAGATTTAAAAAATAAAACTATTGCTTTTGGTGCAATTGATTCTCCACAAGCGCGGTTAATTCCTATCGAGTTTTTACATCAACATGGCTTGGAATTTGGTCAAGATTATGTAGAAAAACGCTTTGATGTGGGTGTTGGTTTGCATGGCGATCATGTAGGCGGTGAATTAGATGCAGCCAATGCATTAAAAGATCGCCAAGTCTCTGCAACATGGATGTTAGATTTCAACTTTGAACGTTGGACAAAAGATGGCACACTCGATCCAGCAACAGTTCGAGTACTCGCAAAAACACCATCATTTGACCATTGTATTTTTAGTGGGCGCTTGGGATTAAATGAAACCAAATTCAATGCATTCACCGAAACCTTGTTCAAAATGGATTACAACAATCCAGAACATAAAGAAATGATGGATTTGGAAGGATTAAAACGTTGGGTTGCGGGCAGAACAAAAGGTTTTGCTCAATTACAAGCTGCCAATGAATATTTAAAATTCTTTTAAGATTGATATGTCATGATGGGCGTGTAATAAACGCCCATCATTGTGGATTTTCTATGGAACTTTTTACAACTTCCCTTTTAGGCTCAATGCCTCGTAGCCAAGCACTTTTGATGGCGCGTAAAAAGCACGCACTTGGTAAAATAACCACAACAGAGCTTAAGCAAATCGTTGTTCAAGAAACAAAACAAATTGTCGAACTTCAACAACGTACTGGCATTGATATTATCACGAGTGGCGAATTACTTCGCGACAATTACCTTTCTTTTATTGCACAAAAAATTCAAGGCGCAATCTTGATGAGCATGAGTGAAATGCTCGATCACATTAAAGAAAAGCAAATTTTTGAGTCAATGCTAGAAACCTTGGATGTTCCCGCACTTTCCATAAAAAATGCTATTTGCGTGGGAAAAATCAGCTACAAACAATCTTTAGTAGCAGATGAAATGCTGCTACTAAAAAATCTAACCAGGCAACCAATTAAAGCAACCTTGCCAGGGCCTTACTTAATGGCTCGATCTATGTGGCTTTCGCCTGTGTCAGGGCTACATTATTCATCAAAAGAAGAAATGGCGAAGGATGTTGTATCTATATTAAAGCAAGAAATTGATCATTTATGTGAGCTAGGCGTAAGTGTAGTTCAATTTGATGAGCCTGTTTTGACAGAAGTTATTTTTAGCCATCATCAAACACGTTCATTTATGTGTGCCGCGTTAAGCGAAAAACAAGATTTTGCTGCGGAACTACAGTTTGCGAAAAGTTTAATTACTCAAATCTTTGAGTATGCAAGAAATAAAAATATCAAAACCGCATTACATGTATGCCGTGGTAACTGGAGCAAAGATGAGAGCGTATTACTACGCGGACCTTATACGTCATTAGTGGATTTATTTGAATCGGCATTATCTGATATTTTAATGCTCGAATTTTCTACGCCAAGAGCGGGAGAATTAAGTTCGTTGTTAGAAAGTGAAATCTTAAGACAAAAATGTATTTTAGGCTTAGGCGTCATCAATCCTCGTTCTGATGAGGTGGAAACCGTAGATCAGATTGTTCAACGAGCGGAAAAAGCTTTAAATTACCTTCCACCAGAGCAAATTTGGCTAAATACAGATTGTGGATTTGCCACTTTTTCTAACCGCCCTTTAAATGGTTTTGATATTATTGAAGCCAAACTTAAGGTATTAAATGAGGCAAAATCAATATTGAGGGAACGTTATGTATCACGTACCTGAAAGTGAATGTTTTACAGCGAAATATCGAGCCGTATTACGCGGAGAAGAAATTAAATTATTCACACCGAATGACAGTATTTCGCTCTATTCACAAGTCAATTTCGATAACCAATCGTTACAAAAAAGTGCGGTAGATTATTTTGCTGTTTCTATTCTAGGTGGCATTTTGAGTAGTGTAAAAGCGCATTTTGCTCAACAACGTGCCGATATTGTAGAAATGGAAGGAAAAATTTGGCTCAACCTCGCCAATCCTTTAACCTTACTTGGTGTGCATGGTTATGATGAACCTCCACACATAACCGATTGTAAAATTAAAATTTTTATTTCATCTGATTTAGATGATCAGACGTTTGATAAGCTTACTGAAGCTGCATTAAGAAATTGTTTTATCTACAACACATTAAATAAAACGTTTTCTTTTACTGTCTTGTTTGAGCAAGTTTTGTAATTCATTATATCAGTTAAAAATACGACTTAAATTAAATACCATCAATATTTCCCTAATTTGAAATAATTGGTATTTTTTGATACCATAAATGCACTTTTGGAAACAATCCACTCAAATCCTACTGAGCGTTTTCTTCAAAATCGCACTTCTCCGTGCTATCATTTGCGATGGTTCCATCTCACCATTTAGGGCTTAAGGCCTTATTTTATTTAATCTGATTTTATTTTTATTCACTTAATTTTTAAGGGGGAAGCGTTGTCTTTATCTAAATTTATGGAAAAGCAAACGTCGTTCAATCCTTTAGTGATTGGTGCAACGTTATTTTTTGTGGTGTTGCTTGTCGCGATGATTTTAATCGCACCTGAACAAACACAAACTTTATTAAATGCTGCTAAATCGGGCATTTTTGCCAACTTTAGTTGGTTTTACATATTAGCATTCTCAGTATTTTTGGGCTTTTTAGTCATTTTATCAGTCAGTAGCCTAGGTAATATCAAATTAGGCAATGATGAAGAAGAGCCTGAATTTGGTTTTCTGTCTTGGTTGGCGATGTTATTTGCTGCCGGTATGGGGGTAGGGTTGATGTTCTTTGGTGTAGCAGAACCATTGACGCATTACTTATCTGATATTACCACAGGCAGCGCAGAGCATAAGCAACAAGAAGCCTTGTTACACACCTTATTCCACTGGGGAATTCATGCCTGGGCGGTGTATGGCACGATTGCGTTGGCATTGGCTTACTTTGGATTCCGTTACAAATTACCTTTGGCATTACGTTCTTGTTTCTATCCGTTATTGAAAGAGCGTATTAATGGCAAGTTAGGCGATCTTATCGACATTATGGCGTTACTTGCCACCTTATTTGGTGTTATCACAACATTAGGTTTTGGTGCATCACAATTGGGTGCAGGCTTACATCAATTAGGCTGGATTAGCGAAAATAGCTTCAGCTTGCAAGTTGTCGTAATTGCCGTGGTAATGAGTTTAGCGATATTTTCCGCGATTTCTGGTGTAGGGAAAGGGGTAAAAATCTTAAGTGAGCTGAATTTAACATTAGCTTTCTGTTTGTTGATTTTCGTCTTAGTGGCGGGACCGACACTTTATTTGTTATCCGCTTTTAGCGACAACATCGGAACGTATCTTAGCAACTTAGTAAAATTAAGTTTCAAAACCTATGTTTATGAACAAGAACATACTAGTTGGTTTAGCGGTTGGACAATTCTGTATTGGGCATGGTGGTGTTCTTGGGCGCCATTTGTCGGTTTATTTATTGCTCGTATTTCGAAAGGGCGTACCATTCGCGAATTTATTTTCGGCGTGTTGGTGATTCCTAGCATGTTCGGTATCTTGTGGTTTACCGTATTTGGTAATACAGCCATTTGGTTGAATGATGGTGAAGCTGCAGGTGCGTTAGGACAAATGATTTCTTCGCCTGAAACGTTGCTCTTTAAGTTCTTAGATTATTTACCGCTTTCTGGTGTGACGGGTTTAGTGAGTTTGGTGGTGATTTCTTTATTTTTTATCACTTCTGCGGATTCGGGCATTTATGTATTAAATAACATTGCATCACGCGATAAAAGCCTTGCTGCACCTCGTTGGCAGGCCGTGATGTGGGGTATATTAATGTCAGTCGTTGCGATTGTTTTAATGCAATCGGGTGGTTTGGCAAACCTACAGGCAATGACGCTATTAGTGGCGTTACCTTTCGCCATGTTGATGTTGTTGATGTGTTTTAGTTTATGGAAAGGTTTGAATGCGGACAAAAAATATTTTGATACCAAAGTTAATCCAACCAGTATTTTCTGGACAGGGGATAAGTGGAAAGAACGTTTGGAACAAATGATGAACCAAACGCAAGAAAAAGATATTTTACGCTTCCTTAAACATACGGTATTACCGGCTATGCGTGAGCTACGCCAAGAGTTAATTAGTAAATATGAATTGAGTGTGCAAATTAACACGTTATTTGATCAAGATGAACCTGCAGTCGAGTTAGTCATTCAAAAAGATTTGATGCGAGACTTTATGTATGGGGTGAAATCTATCGGTCGTGAGGTATCAGAGCAATTAATTAATGACGATAACTTGCCACATATCCAGCATAGTATGACTTATGAACCATACACTTACTTCTTTGATGGTCGAGTAGGTTATGATGTGCAATATATGGATCAAGATGAGTTAATTGCCGATATGTTGAAACATTATGAACGTTACCTAAGTTTGCTAGACGATGTGGGCCAAGAATTGATGGCACATGAGCAAACAGAACTGGCTGAATAATAAGACTAAAGTGCGGTTGAAAATCCTCTTAATTTTTAACCGCACTTTTTATCTTAAAACAAATATGAAGATACAAAATACTTTCAAAGCAAATGTTATTTGGGGCAGTTTAGGTTTTAGTTTAGCGATTATTGCAGCCCTTTTATTTGATACGCAGCAAACGATATCTTATCTTGCTGCGGCAAAAGCCTTTATTTTCTCTCAATTTAGCTGGTTTTATATTTTACTGAGTGCATTTTTTCTATTCTTTTTACTTTTCTTAGCGTTAGGACGATACGGCGATATTAAACTTGGGAGTGATGAGGAAGAACCAGAGTTTAAATTAGGCTCTTGGATTGCATTACTCTTTACCTCTGGAATTGGTATTGGTATTGTTTTCCTTGGCGTTGCTGAACCGCTTTCACATTTTCTTTCACCAATAGGTGAATATGAGAAAGTTCGAACGGCATTATTTTTTAGTATTTTTCATTGGAGTATCAGTGCTTGGGCTATTTATGGATTAATTGCACTTACGATTGCTTATTTCGGATTTCGCTATAAATTACCCTTTTCTTTACGCTCTTGTTTTTATCCCTTACTGAAAGAAAAGATTAATGGAAAAGTGGGGGATGTCATTGATATTCTCGGGATTTGTACCACCTTATTTGGCGTAGTCGCAACCTTAGGTTACAGTGCGATTCGGTTGGCTGCAGCATTCCACTCAATGCATTTATTGGATAACTCACCGTATTTGGTTCCCTTTATTTTAGTGAGTGTTTTTATCATTGCTATCTTAATTTCACTGCAAGGGATTGCCAACGGGTTCCGTATTCTTAGTGAGCTAAATCTAGGCGTTACCTTTCTCTTTATGTTATTGGTTTTGCTATTCGGTCCGACAATATATTTAATTTCTGCGTTTACAGAAAATATTGGTACCTACTTAAGTGGTTTAATTAGAGTCGGCTTCAAGGCTTATGCCTATGATGTAGAACATTTAGACTGGTTTATGGATTGGACCGTCTTTTACTGGGCATGGTGGTTTTCATGGGCGCCAGGGTTTGGAATTTTTATCGCACGGATTTCTCGCGGACGAACTTTACGTGAGTTTATTTTCGGCGTATTGATGGTGCCAAGTTTATTCTTCGTTTTATGGTTCACTGTATTTGGTAATGGGGCCATTTGGGTTAATGAACATCTTGCTAAGGGGGCATTAGGTCAAGCTGTAAATAATGTGGGGGCACTCCTTTTTGATTTTCTGAGTTATTTACCCTATTCCGGCTTAACTAAAACTTTAGCTTTATTTATTATCACACTCTTTTTTATCGTCACCATTAACTTTGGTATTTATACGCTTAATAATATCGCGATTGAAGACAAAAGCCAGATTTCACCTCGTTGGCAATCTATGTTCTGGGGAGGGCTATTGTCAGTAGTTACGTTTGTGCTTTATCTTTTTGGTGGTATTGAAATACTCCAATCAACGATGTTGTTTTTTTCTTTACCTTTTGCTCTATTGATGTCTGTGATGGCATGGAGTTTGTTGAAGGGCTTACGATTTGAACGTCAATATTATTCCACAGAGGTTTCAGATTTGTGGACAGGTGCAAACTGGCGTAGCCGTTTAAGACAGTTAGTGATTGAACCTAAGCGAGATGATGCCATTTTACATTTAAAAACAACGGCGCTTTTGGCAATGAGAGAGTTGCGCCAGCTACTCATTGGTACCTATGGTTTAAATGTGACCTTACAGAAACATTTTGGTCGTGATAATAATCAACTGGTTCTTTCTATTGAAAATGGATTAGCAGAAGATTTTTTTTACCAAATTACCTTATTCGAGAAGCCTGAGCCTGAAACTGCACAAGTTCATCATGTATTAATGGTTTCAACCAATATTCAATTGGAAGGTTATCCTTTGAGTATTACAAATGAAGAGGATTTGATCGTGGACATCTTGCAATGTTATGAGCGATACATGAAAAAACTGGATTTTGTTATTTCATAATTTCTGTCACATAAGCTTAATATGGTGGATGAGCGTTAATGTCTGATGAATAAACAGAACTGGCTGAATAATAAGAATAAAGTGCGGTTAAAAATAACATTATTTTTTGACCGCACTTTTAAAATTACCTCTTGAGACAAATGCATAAAAAGAGTATATTCAAGCCCAAATTTTCAATTTAATTCTAACGGAGTTTTTCTATGTTTGGTTTATCCCCAGCACAAATGATTATTTTATTAGTCGTGATTTTATTAGTATTCGGTACAAAAAAATTACGCAATGCGGGCTCTGATCTTGGCGCAGCAGTAAAAGGCTTTAAAAAAGCGATGTCTGACGACGAGCCGAAAAAAGATGCGGAGTTTACTCAAATTAAAGACGGTACAACAACCGCTGAAAAAACTGAAACTGTAAAAGATAAAGAACAGGCATAACTGTGTTTGATATTGGTTTTTCCGAACTTGTTTTATTGATGCTTGTGGGCTTAGTAGTACTAGGCCCTAAGCGTTTACCTGTGGCTATTCGCACGGTAATGGGCTGGGTGAAAACGATCCGTGGGTTGGCAGCTAATGTTCAAAATGAATTAAAACAAGAGCTTAAATTGCAAGAATTGCAAGATAGCATTAAGAAAGCGGAACAACTGAATCTAAAACAGCTTTCCCCAGACTTAAGTAAAACCGTTGAAGAGCTGAAAGAACAGGCTCAAAAAATGCGTGCAGAGCTAGAAGAAAAAGCGGCTGCAGCGGGCACAACGGTAGAAGAGCAAATTAAAGAAATTAAAAGTGCGGCTGAAAATTCGGCTGATTCTGCTGAAAAACTCGTGGTGAATTCACAAGAAACTACAGAAAAACCAGCTGAAACAGCATCGACAGAGCATGTAGAGAATGAACTTGCTGAAGTTTCAGTACCTGAAAAAACAGAAGTGGATTTGACCGCACTTGAAGCCCATGAACAAGCTGAATTAACCGAGCGTTTATCTGATTACTATTCGCCGGATGATGTGGAGCTACAACCAGCACCCAAATCTGAAGCGAAGTCCTAGAGAATAATTATGAGCAATATGACGGACGATTCCCAACCGTTAATTACCCATCTTGTTGAACTCAGAAACCGCTTATTACGTTGTGTAATTTGTATTTTAGTGGTTTTTGTGGCGTTGGTTTATTTTTCTAATGATATTTATCATTTTGTCGCCGCACCTTTAACAACAGTGATGCCAAAAGGTGCAACGATGATTGCAACCAATATCCAAACGCCTTTCTTTACGCCAATTAAATTAACCGCGATTGTTTCGGTGTTTATTTCTGTACCTTATTTGCTTTATCAAATTTGGGCATTTGTTGCACCAGCACTGTATCAACATGAAAAACGTTTAATTTATCCGTTATTATTTTCCAGTACAGTTTTATTCTATTGCGGCGTGGCATTTGCTTATTATATCGTTTTCCCTTTTGTGTTTAGTTTCTTTACCCAAACTGCACCGGAAGGGGTGGCTATCGCCACAGATATCAGTAGTTACCTTGATTTTGCTTTAGCATTATTCTTGGCATTTGGTGTGTGTTTTGAAGTACCGGTTGCTATTATTTTGCTTTGTTGGACAGGTGTAACCACGACGAAAGCATTAGCTGCAAAACGTCCTTACATTGTTGTCGGTGCGTTTTTTGTCGGTATGATCTTAACGCCACCGGATGTTTTCTCACAAACGTTACTTGCCGTGCCAATGTGCCTTTTATTTGAATTAGGCTTGTTAGTTGCTCGTTTCTATCAACCGAAAGATGATGAAGAAGAGATGACGGATGAAGAAAGTGCGGTAGAAAATCAGGCTGATTTGAATCACAAAGATTAAGAAAATGGGCGTAGGTGATACGCCCTTTTAACA